>CACZQS010000193.1 GCA_902783325.1 uncultured Lachnospiraceae bacterium | reverse complement strand
CAGACGTGTCCGCCTTCCTGCTTGTATTAAACATGAATTCAGAGTAGAATCAGCTTATGAATACAAAAGCATTGCATACTCTTGAATTTGATAAGATCATCGAACAGCTCGCCGGCTACGCCTCCTGCGAATCCGGCAAAGCCCGCTGCCTCTCCCTCGAGCCGTCGTCCTCCCTCGCGGAGATCAACCGGCTGCAGAGCGAGACCGAGGCAGCCGTGTCACGCGTGCTCAAAAAAGGAAGCGTCTCCTTCGGCAGCACCTATGACATCCGGGCTTCCTTAAAACGGCTCGAGATCGGCAGCGCCCTCAATATACGCGAGCTGCTGCAGATCGCGAAGCTTCTTGAAAATGTCGCCCTCGTCCGCGCCTGGGCAAAGAGAGAAAGGGACACGGAATCCGACGACATTCTCTCTCCGATGTTCCAGGCCCTTGAGCCCATGACGCAGGAGACCGCCGAAATCCGGCGGTGCATCATCTCCGAGGAGGAGATCAGTGATGCCGCTTCCCCGGCCTTACGGCAGATCCGCCGGAACATGCGTCTTGCTTCCGAGCGCATCCGCACGGAGCTGACGAGAATCGTCTCCACCTCCGCGAAGGATTTTCTGCAGGACCAGATCATCACAACCCGCGACGGCAGATACTGCATTCCGGTCAAGACCGAGCACCGGGCCCAGGTGGCCGGCATTATCCACGACCAGAGCAAGACCGGCTCCACGATTTACATCGAGCCGGCTGCGGTGGTGAAGCTGAACAATGAGATCCGGGAGTGGAAACTGAAAGAGGAGCAGGAAATTGAAGTGATTCTGGCAAACCTCTCCTTAGCCCTCGCGGAAAAGACCGGTTTTATCCGGACCGATTTCGATATGATGGCCGAGCTGGATTTCATCTTCGCGCGTGCCCGCCTGGCTCTTGACCAGAACGCGTCGAGGCCGGTCGTGTCCGACGACGGCGTCATCGAGCTCAGGAAGGCGAGACATCCGCTTATCCCGAAGAAGAAAGTCGTTCCGATCGATATCCGTCTCGGCGGGAGCTTCGACCTGCTGGTCGTCACCGGTCCGAATACGGGAGGCAAAACCGTCTCATTGAAGACGACGGGACTCCTCACACTGATGGGCATGGCCGGCCTGCACATACCGGCCGCGGACCAGAGCCGCATTGCCGTTTTCTCGGAAGTCTATGCGGATATCGGCGATGAACAGAGCATTGAACAATCCCTGTCGACATTTTCCTCTCATATGACAAATGTCGTGGAATTTTTGCGCGTGGCGGACGAGCACTCCCTGGTGCTCTTCGACGAGCTGGGCGCCGGCACGGACCCGACGGAAGGGGCGGCACTCGCGATCGCGATCCTGAGTTCCCTCCATGAAAGGGGCATCCGGACGATGGCGACCACGCATTACAGTGAGATCAAGATCTACGCGCTGCGCACTCCCGGCGTGGAAAATGCCTGCTGCGAATTCAACGTGGACACGCTCTCCCCGACATACCGCCTTCTCATCGGCGTTCCCGGAAAGAGCAACGCGTTCGCGATCTCGAGAAAGCTCGGCCTCTCCGAGGAGCTCATCGATGAGGCGAGATCCCTTCTGAGCACGCAGGACGAGTCCTTCGAGGACGTAATTTCGGACCTCGAGATGCAGCGCGCGCAGCTGGAAGAGGAGAGGCTGGCGGCAGCAAATGCGCGAATCGAGATTGAAAAGCTGAGGAAGGATCTTAAGGACAAGGAAGCGAAGCTGACCATGAGGAAGCGCGATATGCTCTCCGAATCGTCTGAAGAAGCCCGGAAGATTCTGCAGGAAGCGAAGGATTACGCGGACAAAACGATCAGCTGGTATGCGAAGCGCGGCGGCAGCACCAGAGAGATGGAAGCGGAGCGCACGAAGCTCCGCGAGGAGATGGACAGGCTGTCGAAGAATGTGAAGACGGTAGCGGACGGAACCAATGAGAAGGGCACGCTCACGGTGAAGGATCTTCAGGTCGGGGATCTGGTGAAGGTGATCAGTCTGGGATTGAAGGGCACCGTCAGCACGCTGCCTGACAGCAAGGGATACCTGTTCGTCACGCTCGGAGTCATGCGCACAAAAGTGCGGCTTGACGATCTCATCAAGCTCGATGAGGAGGAGATCACAGCGCCCGGTCTCAAGAAGACTTCCTCCGGCAAGATCGGGATGTCAAAAACCCTGTCGGTTTCCCCGGAGATCAACCTTCTCGGAAAGACGGTGGACGAAGCCTGCACCGAGCTCGACAAATATCTGGACGACGCGGCATTGGCGCATCTCAATACGGTGCGGATTGTGCACGGCAAGGGGACTGGGGCGCTCAGGGCCGGAATTCACAAGTACCTGAAGCGCAACAAGCATGTGCAGTCGTTCAGGCTCGGGGAATTCGGCGAAGGGGATGCCGGCGTCACGATTGCCGCGCTGAAGTGACGGTATTTCCGTCAGCCTGCTTTTGCCCAAAGGGGGTTACAAGTATTTCCGCGGCTTGTCGAGGCAGCGGACGTGGCCGGGGTAGCGGATGAGCCGGGCTTTGCCGGGCACGGCAGCGCCGATGACGGCGGCCGGGATTCGGGCGCCGCGAAGCTTCACAAGAAGGGCATCCGGGTCATGGACAGCGATAAGCAGCGATCCGGATGTATCGGCATAGTACGGATCTATATCGCAGTATTCACAGATCTCGACCGTCTCCTGACGGATCGGGATCTTTCTTATGCTGATCTCCATGCCTGAGGAAAGCGTTTCCCCCAGATCCCAGAGCGCTTTCAGGACACCGCCCCTGCCGCAGGGAATCATGCATGCCGGCTTTAGAGGCCCCGCAATTTCTTCCGCCCCTCTAAGAAGGAGGGCCGCGGCGGCCAGTTCTTCTTCCAGCGGAGGACAAAATCCGTCAGGACGGATCCGCGCGCGAAAAAAAGAGGGGAAATGCGTTTCCATTTCCCCTCTTAAGCGCTTCAGTACCAGTGCGGCTTCCGCATCAGCCGCACAGCCTGTCATCAGAATCGATTCGTTCATTTATTTGACCATGGGCAGGACCATCGTGAGAATCATTGTGACCGCAAGGATCACAGCGATAACCGCGACGACGATGCGCTGTGTCTTTCTGTTCATCATAAGGCAGTTTCCTCCTCTTTTTATTCCACAGATCCCAGCGGATACTTGTCCGTGAGAGATTTTACGATGTTCCTTGCCGCGAGGATATTGTCCTCGGACGCAGCGACCAGGGCGATCGCCTCGGCAATCAGATCCATATCCTGAGCATTCAGTCCTCTTGTCGTGACGGCAGGTGTTCCGAGCCGCACTCCGGATGTCACAAAGGGAGATTCCGGATCGCGCGGAACCGTGTTCTTGTTGGCCGTGATATGCGCCTCGTCAAGACGGTTCTCGAGCACCTTGCCCGTCAGGCCAGTGCCGCGGAGGTCAAGCAGCATCAGGTGATTGTCCGTGCCTCCCGTCACAAGCTTCATTCCGCGCTTCGTGAGAGCGTCCGCAAGGGCTTTTGCGTTTTCCACGATGCGGCGGGCATAATCCGCATAGGACGGCGACAGATTCTCTTTGAGGCCGACTGCCTTCGCCGCGATCGAGTGCATCTGCGGGCCGCCCTGCGTTCCGGGGAAGATACCCTTGTTAAGTCCGTGGGCCTTCGCAAAATCGGCGTCGCTTAAGATCATGCCGCCTCTCGGGCCGCGAAGCGTCTTATGTGTCGTCGTGGTAACGACATGGGCGTAGGGGATGGGACTCGGATGATATCCCGTTGCCACAAGACCCGCGATGTGGGCCATGTCGATCATGAGATAGGCACCGACCTTATCCGCGATCTCCCTCAGTCTCTTGAAGTCGATGATCCGGCTGTAAGCGCTGGCACCTCCGATGATCATCTTCGGATGGCACTCCAGGGCGATGCGCTCGCACTCATCGTAATCGATAAAACCGTTCTCATCCACGCCGTAAGGAACCTGCTTGAAATAATTTCCCGAGATATTCGCACTCGACCCGTGAGAGAGATGACCGCCCTCATCGAGCCTCATTCCCATATATGTATCACCCGGCTGAAGCAGGGCATAGAACACGGCCATATTGGCCTGCGCTCCTGAATGCGGCTGGACATTGGCATATGTGCAGCCGAACAGCTTCTTCGCCCGCTCGATGGCGAGTGTCTCGATCTCATCCACACACCCGCAGCCGCCGTAATAGCGATGGCCCGGATAGCCTTCCGCATACTTGTTCGTAAGTACGGAACCGAGCGCGGACATCACGGCCCTGCTCGCCCAGTTCTCGGAGGCAATCAGCTCCAGATGAGAATTCTGTCTGTCAAATTCCGCCTGGATCAGTCTCGCGACCTCCGGATCCGTCTTTGCGATATCTTCAAGAGTGTACATGTTGTTAGGGTCTCCTTTCTTTGTCGCGGTTCATATTCGCGAATTTCGTGAGTTCCGGCAGCCAGACCAGCTTTGTCGTCCCGATCGGACCGTTTCTCTGTTTGGCTATTATAATCTCCGCGATGCCCTTATCCTCTGTATCCTTGTGATAATAATCATCCCGGTAGATAAACATAACAACGTCCGCGTCCTGCTCGATCGCCCCGGATTCGCGGAGGTCCGACAGCATCGGCCTGTGATCCTCCCTGGTCTCCACGGACCGGTTGAGCTGGGAGAGCGCGACGATCGGAATATTCAGCTCCCTGGCAAGCGACTTCAGCGCGCGGGAGATGTCGGAAATCTCCTGCTGCCGGTTTTCACCGCCCCTTCCGCTTCCGGCCATGAGCTGCAGATAGTCGATGAAAATGATGCGGATATCCGCCTCGAGCTTGTATTTTCTCGCTTTCGAGCGGAATTCCGAGATCCCTATGCCGGGGGTGTCGTCAATGATCAGATTCGAGGAAGCGATGACGCCGGACGCTTCCACCACCTTCGACCAGTCCTCGTCGGTGAGCTTGCCGGTACGGATCTTCTGCGAATCCACATGGGACTCCAGAGAAATCAGTCGGTTCATAAGCTGCTCCGATGACATTTCCAGTGAAAAGAGCGCGCAGGGCAGGCTCTTATACAGAGCCATGTGCTCACAGATATTGAGGGCAAATGCCGTCTTTCCCATGGAAGGGCGCGCCGCGATCAGGATAAAATCCGAATTCTGAAATCCGGACGTCTTGTAATCCAGATCATGGAATCCCGTCTCAAGCCCGGTCACTTTGCCGTTTGCCCGCGAGGCGGCCGAAATCGCCTCCAGTGCATTATAGACGACCGTGCGGATCGGGACAAAATCCTCGGCGGATCTCAGCTGAAGAACCTTAAAGATCTCCTTCTCCGCACTGTCCAGAATCTCGCCCGTCTCCTTCTGCCCGGCATAGCAGTTATTCTCTATGTCCGATGCGGTCCGTATGAGCCTCCTCAGCGTGGCTTTCTCTTTAACAATATTCGCGTATTCCTTGATATTGGCGGATGTCGGAACGGAAGTCAGCACTTCCCGGACAAAGGCCATGGAGCTCAGTTCCTCGGGAAGGTCCTGCTTCTTCAGGGCATCCTGCACCGTGACGGGATCAATCGCCTTTCCGGCCCGGTTCAGCGAGCACATCGTCTCAAACAGGATCCCGTTCGAGCGATCGTAAAAATCCTCCTGCTGCAGGATCTCGGACGCCGTTATGACAGCGTCCTCACTCATAAGCATGGAACCGACGACCGAGCGCTCCGCCTCCGCGCTGTGGGGTGGAATCCGCCTGATCAATGCCTCGTCCATCAGCCTTCCTTTACATTGACCTTAAGCGCCGCCGTCACCTGGGGATGAAGCTTCAGGTCCACAGTCGCCACTCCAAGCTCCTTAATCGGAGTATCCAGAAGCAGCTTCTTTTTGTCAATCGTGAGCCCCAGCTGCGTCTTCACGGCCTCCGCGATCTCCTTCGAGGAAACGGATCCGAACGTTCTTCCCCCCGAACCGACTTTGATCGCAATGTCCACCGACTGCTTTTCGATCTGCTCCTTCAGTTCCTGCGCCTCCTTCAGCAGCTGGGCCGCCTGCTTCGCCTCCTGGCGCTTCTTCGCCTCGAGGTCCTTCATATTCCCGTCCGTTGCGGGAATCGCGAGCTTCCTGGGCAGAAGCATATTGCGGGCATAGCCGTCAGAGGCATTGACGATGTCGCCCTTCTTCCCAAGTGATTTTACATCTTCAAGCAGTATTACCTTCATGCGATGTCTCCTTCCTTAATCATCTCAATGATCGTATCCTTGAGAAGCTGTCTGGCGTCCTCGATCGAATAGTTGCTGAGCTGCGCGCCAGCGATGTTCAGGTGACCGCCTCCGCCGAGTCTCTCCATAATAAGCTGGACATTGACTTCATCAATCGCCCTGGCACTGATATAGATCTGGTTGTTGTAGTCCGTCATGACAAATGTCGCCTTGATGCCGAGGATATTAAGAAGCTCGTTTGCCGCCTGGGCGGAGACCACCGTCGGCGAATGGAGCCCCTCGCTCGGGCACACGGAGATGGCATAGATATTCTCAAAGATCTCCGCAGAGGCGACCGCCTGGGCCTTTGCCCTGCAGTCCGCCAGATCATCGCGGAACATCTTTCTGACGCGGGTAACGTCGGCGCCGTTTCTCCTTAAGTACGCCGCGGCCTCGAAGGTCCTGACACCCGTCCTCGTGATAAAGTTGTTGGTGTCAAGCACGATGCCCGCGTACATGGCATCCGCCTCCTGGGATCTCAGGTGCAGATCCTCGCTGAAATACTGGAGCACTTCGGCCACCATCTCGCAGGCGCTGGAAGCATTCGGTTCCAGATAGGACAGCGCGGTATTCGGGATCCGGTCATCCCCCTGTCTGTGGTGGTCGAACACCACGATGCTGTTCGTCATCTGCAGAAGATCCGGACAGGCGACATAACCGGTCTTATTGGTATCCACTATGACGAGAACCGTGTCGGAGTTTGTAATCTCCCTGGCGCGCTTCTCATCGATAAACATGTCATGCTCATACTCCGGATCATCCCGAAAGCCGTCAATCACAGGCTTTACGGAATCGGAGACATCATCCGCGAGGATGTAGGCCGGTTTTCCGGCTGTCTTCGCCGCGATATAGATTCCGATCGCGGCTCCGACCGAGTCGATATCCGCAATTTTATGTCCCATCACGACAACGCGGGACTTCCCGTCTATGATTTCCTGAAGGGCATGTGCCTTCACGCGGGCTTTTACCCGCGTCATCTTCTCGGGAGACTCCGTGTTGCCGCCGAAGAAGCGCGTCCGGAATCCGTCCCGCACCACCACCTGGTCGCCGCCGCGGCCGAGGGCCAGCTCCATCGCGGACCTCGCGGAGTCGGCATTTGCCAGATACGAATCCGCGCCGTAGCCGATCCCTACGGAAAGCGTCATGAACATATCATTCCCGATATTGACGGTTTTTACGTCGTCAAGAATCGGGAAGCGCTTCTCCTCGCACTCAAGCAGCGACTTCTTGCGCATGAGGAAAAAGAACTTGTCGTGGGACTGCTTGCGGATGATGCCGTCCACCTCGCTGAAATATTTATTGATCTTCCGCTCCACCAGAGCAAGAAGCAGCGAGCGGCGCACGTCCTCGACGCCTTCAAGTGCTTCATCATAGTTATCTATGCTCAGAAGGCCGCAGACAACCTGGTTGTCGTCCTTCTCCTCATTGAGCTTTGTCAGCTCGGTCTCGTCGAAGAGACAGACAGAAATCAGGAACTCCGAGGGAGATCCGGCCAGGAAGCTCTCTTCGTCGAGAAGCTCATCGATATAGACGCGGCGCATCTCCGCGCGGTACAGACGGTCTTCCCTCTTTATGGTGAAGGCGCGCATCTCCTCATTTTCCGGAAGCTGCTCATCGGACACTTCTTCAAATAAGGTCATGATGCTTGTGTGTCGGAAGCGCTCCCGGCCGACCAGCTCGATGAACTCGTCGTTCATCCACAGGATCGTCCCTTCTTCGTCAAGCAGCGCATAAGGAAGCTGGAATTCCTTCAGAAGTTTTTTCTGAACCTGTCCGTACTGCGTCGCGAAGGCAATCATCTCCGTCATCAGCCTCGGGCTGCTGCGCAGGAAAAGGAACAGACAGATGCAGAAATACACAGCTGTAAAGGCCAGACCGATGAATCCCGCAGCCGTCCCCGCCCGGAGGAAGAGGATGATAACCATAGCCGCCCACATCAGCGTCAGTGCGAGCGGCCATTCCAGATAGGTTTTCAGTTTTCCTGTAACTTTCAGGTTTTTCATAGTATTGCTGTCTCAAGAATCCGTTCGCGAGTACAAGAATACCGCCATTGCAGGCTTTTAAGATCAGCCCGCAATGACGGTAAGAGTATATCACACCTTTTTATCCTCATCAAGACAGGCGGATTTAGTCCTGAACGTAAGGAAGGATCGCGAGATGACGCGCGCGCTTGATCGCGGTGGTCAGCTCTCTCTGATGCTTGGAGCAGTTCCCCGTGATTCTTCTGGGAAGGATCTTGCCGCGCTCGGAGATATATCTCTTCAGCTTATTGACATCCTTGTAGTTGATCTCATTGTCCTTGCCGCAGAACACGCAGACTTTCTTTCTTCTGTGGAATCCGCCTTTTCTTCTGAAACCGCCTTCACTATTTGCTCTCTGAAATGCCATGATTTTGATCTCCTCTAATTAACAGCAGTTCTTAAACTGCCTGATCTGTTGTAAGGAGTCCCCCTAAGGATCAGCTGAAGGGGAGCTCCTCGTCAATTCCGTCCGGAATGTTCATGAACCCTTCCACTACGCCGGTCGGAGGGAGCGTCTGCGGCCTGCTGCTGTAAGAAGGCTCGCGCCTGTCAGGCTGTCCCTGATCGCGGTACGATGATGTGCGCTGATCGCTCACCGCTTTGCTCTCGGCAAATTCCTGGTTCTCGATGACGATCTGGTTCCTGTAAACCATCCGGCCGTCTTTATCGGTATAATTATCATTCTGCAGTCTTCCCTGCACTACCATCTTGGTGCCCTGGTGGAGATACTTCTCTGCGAACTCCGCCTGGCGCCCGAATGCGACGCAGTCAAAGAAGTCTGCATCCGGCTGTCCGTCACGCTTAAACCTGCGGTCAACCGCAAGTCTGTAATGAGCGACCGCAGTGGCATTCTCGCCGGCGGAATAACGGATCTCCGGATCTCTGGTCAAACGTCCCATTAAGATCACAGAATTCATATGCTACCTCGTTCTTTCCATATCTGAAATGGTTAATGGGAGAAATTCCGTATGCGCTTAAATCACACTTACCGGTCTTAAGCGTTCTCCTCTTCGGAAGCAGCCTCAGTCTCTTCTACCGCTTCCTCAGCAGCTTCTTCCGCGGCAGCGGCTTCTTCAGCGGCCGCTTCCTCAGCAGCTTCTTCCTCTTCCGGAAGCTCTTCTGCCTTTTCGGGAGAAACTGAGAAGGTGTCATTCTCATCCTTGCGGACGATCAGATAGCGAAGGACATTGTCCATGATGCGCATGCGCTGTTCGAGCTCGTTCGGGCACTCGGAGTCCTCTGTCTCAAACTGCACAAAATAGTAATACGCTTCTGTCTGCTTCTCGATCTCATAAGCGAGTCTGCGTTTGCCCCACTCCTGTGTCTCGCCGACTGTGCCGCCGTGGCGCGAGATATAATCCTTCGCGCGATCGAGCACGGAAGTGCGGGTTTCGTCATCGAGCTTTGCGCTGATGACCAGTGCCAGTTCATACTTGTTCATAACCGTTTTTTACCTCCTTGTGGTCTTTGGCCTTCCGCATATGTCACGGAAGACAAGGAACAATCTGAAAATCTCACGGGTAAATACTATAGCATAACTGTCCGGCCGCCGCAAGGGCCTTTTTTATTCTTCAGAGGGCATCGCGAATTCGTCGGTCACGACGACTTCTTCGTCATCGTCTGCGCCCGTTTCCGCAGTCGGAATGAATTCCTCCATATAGACATCCTCGGAGGCTCCTTCAAGGAGCGCGGGAATGTTGACGATCACACCGTCCTTGCTGTACGGAATTTTGATCGACGCAATCTTGCCGTATTTTTTCGCGTCCTTTTCGGGCGTGATGTGCAGGATCATGGAGAAATTCTGTCCCATGGTCGCAGCCATGCCGCGGTCCTCCGCGCTCAGCTTGGCTACGGACTCATCATTTACGAAGACTTCTACCTT
>CACZQS010000192.1 GCA_902783325.1 uncultured Lachnospiraceae bacterium | reverse complement strand
TGCCGGAGCACATCAGAGCATCTTCCACTTTGTCCTGGATCTCTTCCACGGAGAGATCCCGTCCGGCGTTCGCCGCGTCCTTCTCGATGCCTCTGGTGATCTCGTCGATCTGCGCATCGGAGAGCCGCTCGCTCAGGATTCCTTCCTCACGGTTTGCTCTTTCGATCGCCTCCGCGATCTTTCTTCTGTCAAATGTCACTCTTTCGCCGGAGCGCTTCATGACGCACATCGTCTGCTCTTCAACAAGCATGTTGCCGTCAAGGTATTCATTATAGATATACATATTGTCTCCCCTTAGCACAATATATATGGATAAATCCATTTATAGCCCCACCAGATCTTGTGGGCGCAGATACTATTATACATGGAATCCCGGCGATTGCAATAGATGTTTTTGTCAATTCCTCATTGACGCCCATGCCGCTATGCGCTATAATAACAAAGTCGTCCGCTTTTGAGCGGCATACAGGGGAATCCTCTAATGGTAGGAGAGCGGTCTCCAAAACCGTCAATGGGGGTTCGACTCCCTCTTCCCCTGTGTCGAACATGACCCGGCAATATCAAGGAAATCCTGATGCTGCCGGGTTTTCTGCGTCTTAGGGGTATCCTGAAAAAATCGGATACGGTATAATCGGTAAATGAACCGTCAGGATTGATGCGTATCTTAAGAACGGACTAGCCGATTAAACCGGGGTTATGGCGGGCAGATTGCTGGAGAATGAAAAAGAGGGGAGATCCTTGACGGATTCCCCTCTTTCCATTACTGTTGTTGTCTGCTATGGAACGATATTAAGCCGCATCGGATTTCGCAGCGGCGCCTTCCAGCAGGCCTTCAATCTGATCCAGAGCCTTATGGACGACGTTTTCTTCAACCGGTGTCTCAAGGACCTCATCCGGAATCTCGATTTCCGAAGCGTCTTCGTCCATGAGGTATGTCACATAGAGATCGCCGGTGCTAAAGCCGAGGGATCCCTCTGTTCCGAACAGTTCGCCGGGGATTGAACCCTCGCTGTCGGAGGCGTCGATCGTGAATGCACGGGGAAGATAGGTTTCCGCATTGATCACAAGGATCAGCTTCAGGTCATTGTCGCCGAGAATGCTGTCCGCCAGGCCGGTGTACAGCTCAGCACCGTCGAAGCCGTTCGCCGTCTCCATGACGCTGTCCTTATTATACATGCACACATAGAACTGCTGGCCGTTCTCTTCATAGAGATTCGGAAGCAGCCCGCTGAGATTAAAGCCCTGTGCCTCTTTGCTGTCAATCACTTCGTCGATTATCTCGTAGATCTTATCGACTATGCAGATATCTTCTACTTTCCAGCCGCTGCCGTCGTTGAAAGCACTGTATTCATGGCCGTCGGCTTCCCAGCCGTAAGATTCCATAGTGCCGCCCATCGAATTGCCGAAGCCGTCGAAAGCATAGGTGAAGTTCGCATAGTTCTTGTCAGCGTTCTTCTCAGCCTGGCCGATCGCTGTCCCTGTCATTTCCATCGTGTTCTGTTCGTCAAATTTGATCGAAACCTTTGCCTCCGCATCCAGGAACAGGGAGAGGGTCTCTTTCTCCTTAGCCGATGCTATGGCGTCCTTCACGAGCGCTGACAGCTCCTCGGCAGAAAGCTCTGCTGCTTTGTCAGTTTCGGTAAAGACAACTTCGCCGGAGCCGACGGAAGTTCTGACGACGACATCATCCGCGGAAACGCCGGTGACCATCGCTGCCGCGAGAGCGGCGGTTGCAGCTGCAAGGAAAACTTTTCTCATAGTAAATCATTCCTCCTTCGTTTTTTGCATTCCCTTCGCAGTGATCGTGATGACTGCGCAAGACCTGCATGTTCTTTTTTTCTACTGCTACATTATGAGCATAAGGTGTGAAAATCGTGTGATCGTCCGTCTCATTTCGCTCAGAAACCATCATAACGCAAGTGACGGCTGTTTGCATTTTCTAATTTATTTTTCTATACTATGGTTCTGACAATAACTGATATTTAATGAAAGGGGCTTTTTATGAAGACTGGAAATATCACAGAAAAAAGATGGTACCCGATTATGATCGGTATTATGTATCTGACCGTTCTGGGCATCAATCTGCTGATGGTCACAAAGCTGCTGCAGAACCTGACAGATAACCTCGATCCCGCGGAGGAGGCCCTCAGGATCGACTACTTGGCGGCCCGTCCCGCAGC
>CACZQS010000191.1 GCA_902783325.1 uncultured Lachnospiraceae bacterium | reverse complement strand
GGTGTTGTAATTACGCTGCTTACATTCTGTACACGCTAATGTTATCCTTGTACGCACGGCTTTTCACCTCCAATGATCCGTTAGCAATTAAGGCCCCTTCTTCCGGCAAAAAACGCGCAAAAAAAAAGAACCTGTTTTTTGTAGCCACTACAATATAGCACACCTTCCGGAAGACCGTCAACGAATTTCTGTTGACGTTTCCAACTTCTTACAATAAATATATACATAGAGCATCTGCACAGATTGTAAATAAGGACATTATACCATTATGAATCAAACGGCGAAACGGACAAGTGCCTTGAAGAAGGCCATACTGATCATTCTGATCCTGAGCGCGGCGCAGCTGGTCTACGTGTATTTCGGCCAGAGCCTCCTGACCTCCGTCAAGAGGCCGGACAAGGCGGATTACGTCAAGGTCGCGGAGGATCTCTTCGACGGCGGAGGGCTCTATGAATTCCAGTACCCCTTCGCCTATTCGTTCTTTGTCGGGCTGGCGGCATTTTTCCCGGAACGGCTGCAGAACAATCTCTTCTACGCGATGCAGGTTGTCTGGAAAGCGGGCTTTCTTCTCGCCATTTTCTGCGCGCTCCGCAAAAAGCTGAAGGAGGAGGAAAGCCTCATCGCGATTCTTCTTGTCGGGCTCTCCCCTCTCTGGTTTATGTATTCTTTCCGCTATATGGCGGAGAACCTGGAGGTGCCGCTCGTCATCCTCACCATGCTGCTGCATTTTAATATGAGAGAAGTCCTTTCGGGAAATGCCTCTGCCGGGAAGAAGCTTCTATATACTTTCATCGCGGCGCTCCTTGCATGGCTTTGCTTCATGACCAAATACCTGTGCCTTCTGCTTCTGCCTGTCTTCTGTCTTCTGTGGGGGAGCGGGGCCCTGATCACGAGAGCCGTTGGGCCGGCGGGGCCGTCAAAGGGCGGTGCTCCGGGAACAAAACCCTTCTGTTTTGAGGCGGACAACCACTCTTCGAGGCTGAGCGGCGGCCGCATCGCGCGGACCGTCCTGTGGTGCGTGATCTACACGGGAATCGTTCTCGCGCTTATCGTCCTCTATGCGGCCATTATCGCGAAGGGGCAGGGCCGCCCCTTAAAGCTCGACGTGATCAAGCTCACGATGGGATTCTCCCAGGCCTCCGGTCCGGACAAGGTGGGGTATGTGTTCCTTCCGGACGGCAAATGGGTGCTGTGCTACACGCTCTACGGCCTCCTCGGCGCCAGCGTCTTTGCGGCTTCCCTGATCGGCAGGGCCTCGTGGGAGAAGACTCGGAAGTACCTGGCGGAGGTGCTCGGCATCCTCGCCGCCGCGGCGGTTCTGATCTACGCGGCCTCCAGGCACTCCACGCTCGCCTGGTATAACACGGACGGATACATGCTGAAGCTTCTCGGACGCTACGTGTCGCTCATGACGACGATGGGGCTTCTTCTCATTTTCTATATGATTCCTGAGGACGGCCGCTTAAGGGATGGCCCCGGAAGCAGCGCGAAGCTTTCAAATGCCGGCTTCGGCGAGGTCGTGAAGAATCCCGGCCTTAGCGCGGGCGCAATCGTCCGCACCCTCATCGGCGCGGCCGCCGGCTGCCTCATCGTGGTGCTGGCCTGGAAGATTCTCTACCGCAACGCGCTCGGCCTCAACATGGATCCCAATTTCCTCGCCGAGAACCGCGGGCTCGACCTGCTGGCGTTCTGGCGGATCGGCAAAGGCGCGGCGGTCTTCTACATGCTGATGATTCTTCTCAACGCGGTTGTAAGAAAACGCAAGGTGCTGTACCTCACGCTTGTGCTGTGCTTCCTTCTCAACGACCTGTCGCTGTTCGTGGGGATCTGAATAGCTGATCTTATGTAAACAAATATGACATAAGGAGACTTCTCCTGACGGAGAAGTCTTGAAGTCGCTCAAAGCCGCGACGGGCTCCCCCGATCAAAGATCGGGGGCAGAAAGGGGACAGTCCCCATTGTCATATTTGTTTACATAACTTTACCGTTTCTTTATGCGGTTGACGATCCAGGCGATGCCGATGAGGATCAGCTCCGAGATCGACATCCACAGACGCGACACGATGGAGATGATCACGGCGTACTCCTTCGGCATGATCAGGGAGAGGCCGAGCACCATGATGCCCTCGCGGACGCCGATGCCGGAGGGGGCGAAGATCGCCAGAATTCCGATGATGCAGGACACGCCGAAGATCCCGGCCGCGTAGAGGAACTGCGACCACGGGAGCGGATAGATCGAGCAGGACAGCATGTAGAAGCCGAGTCCGACAATCAGCCAGTTGAGGACGAAGAGGCCCACGACTTTGAGCATCTGCGGGTAGGTCATCGGGATGCGCAGGTTGTCGCGCTTCAGCCATTTTTCGAGATACTTCAGGAAGAAGTTGATGATCTTCGGATGAATGCATATGAAAAATGCTACGACCAGGGCGACCGCCCCCCACTGGTACTGCTTGAGCAGCCCGTTCGGGAAGAAGAACAGCGAGACCAGGAACAGGAAGGCCGCGCCGAGGAGCGTGCAGATGTTCTCGAGGAAGAAGCAAACGGTCACCTTCGCGATGCTCTTTCCCTGCTCCTCGTAGGTCGGGATTCTCGCGAGCAGCATGAACACCTTGCCCGGGATGTATTTTCCGAGGATCGAATACAGGTAGGCCGTGATCGCGCTCGGATAATCCACAGAGCAGTCGTTCAGCCATGTCAGGTAGTGCCACAGCGACGCGAGGGTCAGCTTGTACGCGAAGTACAGCAGCACCGCGATTATGAAAATGCCCCAGTTGATCTTGATGTCCAGGTTTTTGTAGTCGTCGAAGTTCTTGTAGAAGTACCGGATCAGAAATACGGCGACGAGGATCAGGAAGATCCGCTTCGCCCATTTCATGAACAGTTTTTTTCTGCCTGCCTTCTCAGTTTCTGCCGCTTGACCGGTTTCAATTACCTTATCGGTTTCGGTTCCCATTGGTTTCTCCCCTGATTTTCCTTGTTCCCCTTATTCTCCCTCAGCAATCCTAAAAGCTCAGCAGAGCCCTGATGAAGCACATATAGTAGTAGATGCGGATGTACGGGATCTTCTCGAGCTTCTCCGGATTCTCTCTCGACAGCTTCTCGTTGCGTCTCGCGAGCTTCCAGGCGAGGCGGTGGTTCCACTTGCATTTGTCGTCCGCGACGAGGGTGAGCTTCCTCCCCTCCTTCCCGTAATCCTTCATCTTCGCCTTCGCGCAGGTGAATTTGAAGGCGAGCGCGCGCTTCTGGCTCTTCACCAGGTCCCTCGCGCTCATATGGGAATCGCAAATGGCGCCGGCCCGAACCGCATCCATATAAAGTCTGTACGCCTCCTCCGTCCGGATCACGCAGCTCGTGTGCTTGATCGGATTCTTCTTCATCTCCTTCAGCCAGATATCGCCGAAGCTGATGTCCGCGGCAAATGCGTACTGGTCCTGGCAGGTCATGCAGCTGCTGTTCTCAAAGAAATAGGCATTCTTGTAGGCGCAGATCGTCTTCGTGTAAGAGAAGGTCTTCACGGAGCCGTCCGCGTACTCGACGGCGGATTCGCCCCTCCAGTGTCCCTGGCGGTAGTAGAGCCGCACGGCATTATCGAGCGTGACTCCCGCCTGGCGGAGGGAGAGCAGCGTCGCCTCTTTCGAGTGGTTGCCGCTGCAGTAGAGCCCGAGCTTAAGGACCACCTTGCGCTTCAGCTCCGGTTCCTTTTCGAGAATCCGGTCGAGCGCTTTGAGCTGGCACGGGACCATCACGACGGCGACATTTCCCCGGAAGGAACGCAGAAGATCGATGTGCTTCATCAGCGGCATCGACATATAGATGCTGGAGGAGGCGCTCCGGATCTCCTCCGGCGTCGTCGCGATCCAGGTTTCATACCCGAGCTCCCCGTCCGTGACCTTCGTGCGGCTCACCCAGGCGCCGTCGATCTTTCCGCTTTCAAGCAGGTAAATGAGAAGGGCCGTCACGACGCCGCCCGAAGCGGCCCGCTCCCGGATGGTCTCATCCGCGGCGTAGCCTTTTCTAAGCGCCACGCACTCTCCCACGTATTTTTCCGGATGGCGGTAATCCAGCATGGTCTTGCCGGAAGGCGTGTTTTCGCGCTTCCGGATGATCGAATCCATGACCTGCCGGATGTAGAGGACATTGTTCCTCGAGCTCTTCATCACGGAGTCGTAGTGCTCGTCCAGCTTCGCGCGGATGACATTTTCCTCTTTGACGAAGCGGTCGAATTCCTTCTCCAGCGACTCGGCCGTGAGGTCCGAGAAGTCGATCGCGTACTGTCCCAGCTCAAAGAAATCCAGCACCTCCTGGTACTTGTGACTCCAACCGACGAGCAGCACCGGCACCTTCTTCTCCAGCGCACCCACCATCGCGTGGAAGCGGGAGGCCACGAGATAGCGGCACCTTCCGATGTATTCACGGATCACTTCCGCATCCATTTCCTCGTGGTACCAGCGGACATTCGTCTTGTCCTTCACGCCCTCGTAGACGGCGTCGCAGATCATGAGGTCATTGTTGCGGGGCTTGTCGGAATTGATGCGGGCGCCATTTGCGATGATCAGGACGCGGTAGCCCTTCCGGTTCAGGCGCTCCACGAAATCGATCATGATGCCCTTGTAATCGATGCCCAGCTTCGTGCACTTCTTCTCCACGACGGAGCTGACCGAGAGGCCCACAACATTGTCGTTATAAAATGAGTCGGCCGCGCAAACGGCCCTGACTTTCTCCGCCGCGGCGGGTTCGTCCGCCATCGTAAATGC
>CACZQS010000190.1 GCA_902783325.1 uncultured Lachnospiraceae bacterium | reverse complement strand
TTTCATCACTTCGTGCCCCGGCCCTTCAGGCTCGTGGCGATCATCATCGCGATCTTGAGAACCACAGCGTCGTCAAAATTCCGCAGATCAAGTCCGGTGGACTGGTGCAGCTTCTCCAGCCGGTAAACAAGCGTGTTTCGGTGTACATAGAGCTGGCGCGCGGTCTCGGAAATATTCAGGTTATTATCGAAAAATGCCCCGATAATCTGCGTCGTCTCCTCATCGAAATCATCGGGACTCCCATCGCCGAACACTTCCCTGATAAACAGCCGGCAGGACTTTTCGGGAAGATCATGGATCAGCCTGCCGATTCCGAGCCGGCTGAAGCTGTGCACCTTTTCCCCGCTGTAGAAGATTCTCCCGATTTCAAGAGAGAGCATCGCGTCGCGGAAGGCCGCCGGCATATCCTTGAGCTTCTCGATGGGAGAGCTGATGCCGACGCGGGCATCGCTCAGAGCCTCGGTATTCAGCATATCGACAATCGTGTGGGCCCGGGAGCGCATCATCTCCTCATTTTCTTTAGGAGCAACCGACTTGATGAGGATCATGCGCTTTTCGTCAAGAACGGCAAACTGGTCGGAGCTTCCCGTCACAAACATCTGCTTCAGGATCCTCTCCTGTTCTTTTCCGGCGGCATTTTTAAACTCGATCACATAGAGAAGGCGGCGTCCGTGCTCGGGGATGTGAAAGCGGGAGGCCGCCGCATAGAGATCCGCCTCGGAGATATTGCCGTAGAGCAGGTTTCTTATAAAATTCGCCCGGTCGTATTTTTCGCGCCAGGCGGCTGTCAGCATTCCGATCTTCTCGGCGGCATCCTCCGGGATCTCTTCCGCATTCAGGTCGAGCGCAAAATTCAGCCCGGTCACTTTTTTGAGTTCCGCAAGAGTCCTTTCAAGCTCATACCGGCTATCCATAAGCATCCTCCGTCCCGTGTCTTTGTTCCTTCAGCGATACCGCGCCGCAATCCGCTCCGTCTCAAAGAGCACCTTCTCGGCGTCGATGGTCAGGTATTCTCCCGTTCGGAAGACAAACTTCCCGCCGATCATCACATCCGTGACCTCGTATCCGGAAGCGGAATACACAAGCGAAGCCTTGCGGTTATAAAGAGGCCTGAGGGAAGGAGCGTTCTCGTCGATCAGAATGAGATCCGCCGTCTTTCCTTCCTCCGCCGCGCCCAGGTCGCATCTCCCGATGGCGGCGGCGCCGTTTTTCACGGCGATATCAAGAGTCTCCGGGGCCGTGAGCGCCAGGGAGTCCTTCGAAACGCCCTTCTGGGCCATCGTGAGCAGCCGCATCTCCCCGAACATATTGAGCGAATTGTTGCTGGCCGCGCTGTCCGTTCCGAGGGCCACCTGTATGCCCTCCTCCAGCATGCGCTTCACCGGCGCGAAGCCGTTCGCGAGCTTTGCGTTGCTGGCCGGATTCGTCACGACGTGGACATTCGGCCTTTTAAGGAGTTCGTAATCCCCGTCAGTAAGGTACACGCAGTGGGCGAGAAGAATCTCGCGGTCAAGCAGACCGAGGCTGTCCAGATATTCCACCGGCGTTTTGCCGTGTTCCTTCATGCAGGTGTCAAATTCATACTGCGTCTCCGCCAGGTGAATGTGAACGCGAAGGTCCTTCTCCGCGGCTAGTTCGCCCACATAGCGCAGCAGATCCTTCCCGCAGGTATAGATCGCGTGCGGCCCGAGGCCGAAATCGCAGGGAGCACCGATCTCCTTCCCGTATTCCATCTCATCGAAGGCCTCCTGAAGCCGGCGCTTCGCCCCCTCGTCGTCCCGGCTCTCTCCCACAAGGCCCCTCGTGATCAGGGCGCGCATGCCGCTGTCCGCGCAGGCCTTTACGGCCATGCGGGGAAACATCTGCATGTCGGCAAAAGCCGTCGTCCCGGTCCGCAGCATCTCCATGATACTGAGAAGATTGCCGTAGTAGGCATCCTCATTCGAGAGCGAATCCTCGACCGGGGCAATCCTGTCGAAGAGCCACGTGGCAAACGGAACGTCGTCCGCATAATTCCGCATCAGCGACATGTATGCGTGTGTGTGGCAGTTGATCAGGCCGGGCATCAAAGTCCTCCCTGAGCAGTCTGTCGTCTCGCATCCGGCCGTCTCTTTTGCGGAATCCGCCGCGCCTTTTCCGATCACGGCAATCTTCCCGTCCCGGATCAGTACATCCGTGCGCTCGTTCTCAGGGCTCTCAAGTAAATGAACATTCTTAAGCAAAATACTCATCGCTGTGTTATAATCCTTTTACTGTTCTTCAGATTTGTTTATTAGGAGGGAATCATCATGCAGTATAAACCAAGAGGGGTCTGTTCCCAGCTCATCACCTTCGACATTGTAGACGGAAAAGTGACAAATGTAAAGTTTACGGGCGGCTGCAGCGGCAATACACAGGGCGTCGCCGCTTTAGTGGAAGGAATGGACGTGCAGGAAGCCATCTCCAGGATGGAGGGAATCCGCTGCGGCTTCAAGCCCACTTCCTGCCCCGACCAGCTCGCGCAGGCTCTCAAAGCGGCTCTGTAAAAATCAGGACTTAATCTCCGCTTTTCTTCTTTGCGGCTTTCTTCGCGGCCTTCTTCTCCGCTTTCGCATAAACCTTCTGCTCCTTCTCACGGTAAGGGGCGAGCGAATCCTCATAGGAAGGCCGGTCCTTACACGAGCGGTGGTCGGGCAGATCATAATGCTCTTTGATATATTGGAGAAGGTACTTTGTCACCTTTTCCGAGCCTATGATATTGGTGTGTCTGGAGTCATAAAAATCGGAGGAGAAGTCCAGTCCGATCTCATCATAATACCGGTTGCCGTTCCAGATCGGAATCCCGTATTCCGCGGCAATCTGCTCCACCTCATTGAATTCCTGCATCTCTTCTTCATTGATCACGTAAGGCGTAAACATAAAGAGAACGTCCCGGTCCAGGGAGCTCAAATAGGAAAGCAGGTCCCGAAGCTGGGACTGAGTCACCGGCCCCAGTCCTCCGGCCCTGGTCGACTGCACAATCTCGTCTGAAGGGCGGTTGAACTGCTTCACTCCGCTTTTCATCATATATCCCTTGAGATAATAATTGTCCGGCGACACATACCGGTTATCGGCCAGCTCCCAGTTCAGAGGATTGGCGAGTGCCTCCGTGTTGTTGTGATAGAGGCACAGATCCAAAAAGAGGGGGACGGATTCCTCGAAAGGCAGGTGAAACTTCCTGCAGTAATACCAGACGGCCCGAAAGCGGTTCCAATTGAGATCGACCGTGTCCAGGTAAAAACGGACTCTCTCATTGGGTCCCTCCGCCCTGTCCGTGATCCATCTTCTGCCGTCAATCACGAGGAGATCCGGATCCTGCCTGGAAAGCACCTCCTCGACCGCGCAGCGGAACAGCGCGGGAGTCATACTCGCGCAGGCGTAGTCATAAGAGGCAAGCCCGCTCTCCTCGTATGCGAGCATCGGATCCCAGAAGCGGAATACGGCGCTGCTGCCCACCATCGCCATATCAACAGTATCCTTCTCCTCATTATAGAAGCCCGCAATATTGAGTCTCGTGCTGTCCTTCACGGTGCGGAAGAGATACGTGAAAAACACAAACAGACTTCCCGCTATGATCAGGAAGACACAAGCCGATACCGCATGTTTTATTTTTTCCCTGCCTGTTTTTTCCATCCTTACACCTGCTTAAGTGAAGGCCTAAAAGCCCATATAGACAAAGTTTTTCGGATCAAATCCCGGCCCGTAGATGCCGAAAAGAACCACGCTGTACAAAAGCATCAGATACAGCAGCCAGCGCAGCGGAAGAGCAAGCGACGCGATCCTCTCCCTGATCATGACTCCGCGCTCCTTCAGGATCGAAATCAGCAGCTGAATGAGCATTGCCGTCACGGCTATGGCGAGATGCCACCGGCTCCACCCGTACTGCTCCAGGCCTTTTCCGAGATGAAACTGCTGCAGTCCCGAATTCGCGAAGCAGTGTTTTATGATCACGAAGGCCGCTCCGACAGAAGGGGCGCGGGTGATGATCCTGGGAATGATGCCGGCGAGCAGAAAGGTCCTTGCGATTTGAAACAGATGAAAGCCCCTGGAATCGGACCTGATATGCAGGGCGTTTCTCATGGCCTTGTAGCGGTTTTCCATGATGATCGAGAACGCGATAATTCCTCCCTGCCAGAGGGCCCAGATGAGGTAATTGAGGCCGGTCCCGTGCCACAGTCCCGTACAGAGCCAAACGACGGCGACGGCGCTTAAGGAAGAGACGTGTTTGGCAGCTTCTTTTCCGCGGCTCTTCCGGACGGATTTGGACCAGCGCTTCACTCGTTTGGAGACCGAAACCGGCATCCCGACATAATCCCGGAAGAAAGCGCCCAGCGTGATATGCCAGCGCCTCCAGAATTCGTCGACCGAAGTCGAGAAATACGGCTGGCGGAAGTTTTCCTCCAATTCGATGCCGAAGATCTGGGCGGTGCCCCGGGCAATATTGACGCAGCCCGCAAAGTCCATATAGAGCTGAATCGCGTAGAAGAAAACCGCCGCGAGCATAACCAGCCCGTACTGCGACTGATAGTCGTCAAAAACCGCATCCACAAAGATGCCGAGCCGGTCCGCAATCACAAGCTTCTGGAAGAGTCCGTAGAGAATCAGCTGAATGCCGAAGGTGACTCTCCTGTACTCAAAGCGGTGTCCCTCAAAAAGCTGATGTCCCAGACGGTCGAAGCGGGGAATCGGTCCCTGCAGGATGTGGGGGAAGAAGGACACAAAGAGGAGATATTTCAGCGGATTTGATTCCGCATCGTAGCGCTTCCAGTAGATATCCAGGATGTAACCGATATTGGAAAATGTATAATATGACAGGCCCACAGGCATAATCAGAGGGATATCCGGCCTGATATAGCGGACCAGCTTAACGGCGGCGAGCACACCGATGAGGATGATTAAAACCGCAAGGAGAACCTTCCGCCTCTTCGGCGCATCCGGCAGATCCCCGCCGCCCCTGATCAGCTTCGCCCCAAAAAAGCTGACGGCAGCTTCCGCCAGCAGCACCGGAAGGCAGGTGAGATCTGCGGCCGCATAAAAACCGATACTCGCGCAAAGAAGTGCTGCCCATCTGATCTTTAAGGGCAACAGAAAATAGGCCGCTGCCGAGGCGGCCACAAAGAGAAAGAACGCAAAGGAGGTATAAGACATGGTGTTACTTCAGACGGGTTACCAATGCATAGATCGCTTCCGCACTGTTGAAATTCTCCGGAACGACTTCTTCCATGCTGATCTCGATGTCAAACGCATCCTCCAGATCCGATATCAGGCCCATGATGTCCAGTGAATTAAGAAGACCGCTGTCGATCAGGTCGTCCTGATTGCTGCTGTCTATATCCGAATTGATCTCATGAAGGATCTGCAATACTGTTTCCATATGATTTGATTGTCCTTTCTGCGCTCAGCGCTTCCATTTATCACACAAAGAGATGATCTGGTCGGCAAATCTTGCCAGCTCCTTATTCGGCAGGCCCTTGCTGGACCGCACGAGGGAAAGAAGACTCTCGGCCGCGTTCTCAAGGCGGTTATAGACCGAAGCCGCTTTGGCTCCGCCCTTGGAGACAACCTTGCCGTCCTCATCCTTCCTGGCGATGGGTATGGCCTCCGTCTCTTTGAGACAGACATCATTGATCAGGTCCCAGACCGTCCCGGAATACGGGGCCACGGCCTCCACTCCCGTCTTCTCCTTGAGGAGGGCGGCGAAGGATTTCTCCACCAGATCATCGCCGTGTACGACGAAGAATCTCTTCGGTTTCTCTTTAAAGCCTTCCGCCCAGTCGAGGAGTCCCTCCCGGTCCGCGTGTCCGGAGATGCCGGGGAGCACCTTGATCTCGGCGGCCACGGTCACGGTTTCGCCGAACAGGGTCACTTCGCGGGCCCCCTCCACCAGGGCGCGCCCCAGCGTCCCGTGGGCCTGATATCCGACAAAGAGAATCGTGGACTCTTCCCTCCACAGATTATGCTTCAGATGGTGCTTGATGCGGCCTGCCTCGCACATGCCGCTGGCGGAGATGATGACCTTCGGCTCCGCGATGGTGTTGATCTCCCTGGATTCATCAGAAGAGAGGGCCAGGCGGAGATTCGGGAACGAGATCGGGTTCACTCCTCTCGCGATGAGAGCGGCCGCCGCCTCGTCGAAGCAGTCTGCCGTGTGTTCGTTGAAAATGTTCGTGGCCCGCACAGCCAGCGGACTGTCCACATAGACCGGGAAATGATCATGTCCCTTAACTCTGCCGTCCGCCTTCAGTTCCCTTATGAAGTACAGGATCTCCTGGGTTCTTCCGACCGCGAAGGACGGGATGACGACATTTCCTCCCCGGTCAAAGGTCTCCTGGAAAATGGCGGCGAGCTGGCCCACATAGTCCTGGTTCCTTTCCCCGTGGCTGCGGTCACCGTAAGTGGATTCGATCAGCACGTAGTCCGCGCTGTCAACGGTCTTCGGGTCCTTGATGAGCGGCTGGTCATAATTGCCGAGGTCACCGGAGAAGACGATCTTTCTCTCCTCGCCGGCCTCTTGCGCCCAGACCTCGATCGCCGCCGATCCGAGAAGATGCCCCACATCCGTAAAGCGGATCCTGATCCCGTCCGTCACCTCGATTACTTCATCATATTCACAGGGGACGAAGCAGTCCAGAATGTTCATCACGTCCTCAGACGTATACAGCGGCACATAGGGCTCCGCTCCCTTTCTTCTGCCCTTCCTGTTTCTCCACTCCGCTTCAAATTCCTGAATGTGGGCGGAGTCGAGAAGCATGATGTCGCACAGATCGCAGGTGGCTTTTGTCGCATAGATCCGCCCGTGAAAGCCCTTCGCACTCAGGAGAGGAAGGAGTCCCGTGTGATCAATATGGGCGTGCGTCACAAAGACATAGTCGATCTCGCCCGCGCTCACGGGAACCGTGGCATTCTCGAACATATCCTTGCCCTGCTCCATGCCGTACTCAACCAGAATCTTTTTCCCTGCCGCCTCCAGAAAATGGCAGCTGCCGGTCACTTCGTGATCAGCACCGATAAAGGTAAGTTTCATAACGTTCCCTCCCCTCAAGCTGCTGTAGGCAATTGATTTCGTCAGCGAAAATAGTGTATCATGTCTATTGTTATCATATCGTAGCTATTCAGGTCATCTTATGGCTTTCTTGCGAAAACCATAAGCCCGGCTAAGCGGTCAATACATTCTCGGATAAAACCGCTCTTAGATGCAAGCATCACGATCGTTTTTACCCGCGAATGTGCTGTCCTGAATAGTTACATCATATCATAGAATACGAGGCTGATCAAAATGAAAAAGATCGTTTTAACAGGCGGCGGGACCGCCGGACATGTCACCCCCAATATCGCGCTTCTGCCCCGTCTTCAGGAGCTCGGTTATGAAGTCTCCTATATCGGTTCCTACGACGGAATCGAGAAAAAGCTGATCGCGGACTGCGGCATTCCCTACAAAGGCATCTCGACCGGAAAACTGCGCCGGTATTTCGACGTCAAGAACTTCTCGGATCCGGCCCGCGTGATTAAGGGATATTTCGAGGCCCGCTCGGCTCTCCTGAAGGTCAAACCAGACATCGTGTTTTCAAAGGGCGGCTTTGTTTCCGTTCCGGTCGTTCACGCCGCGCACAGGCTGAACATCCCTGTCATCTGCCACGAATCGGATATGACTCCGGGACTGGCCAACAGGCTGTGCCTTCCCGTCTCCAACGTGATCTGCTGCAATTTCCCGGAGACGGTCCGGAATCTCCCGGAGGGAAAAGCCGTCCACACAGGCACCCCGATCCGCGCGGAGCTCCTCAAAGGAGACAGAAAAAAGGCCCTGGAATTCACGGGCCTTAAGGATGACAAGCCGTTTCTCATGATTATCGGCGGCTCCCTGGGCGCCCAGGCCGTCAATGAAGCCGTCCGCGCCGCTCTTCCGAAGCTTCTTGAGACCTTCCACGTCATTCATCTGTGCGGCAAGGGAAAGACGGACAGCTCCCTCACGGAAACGCAGGGGTACGTGCAGTACGAATACATCAGCGAGGAGCTTCCGGATCTCTTTGCCCTCGCGGATGTCGTGATCTCCCGCGCCGGAGCCAACGCGATCTGCGAGCTCCTGGCCCTGAGAAAGCCGAATCTGCTCATCCCCCTCTCTGCAAAAGCAAGCCGGGGCGACCAGATCCTCAACGCCCGCTCCTTTGAAAGCCAGGGCTATTCCGTCGTGCTTGAGGAGGAAGCGGTCACAACGGAGGCGCTTGTCGCCGCAGTCACGGAACTTCTGGAAAACCGGGAATCCTACGCGGACGCCATGGCGAAAAGCCCCGTCAAGGACTCGATCCTCATCATCACGGACCTGATCGAACAGGAAGCAGAAAAGGCAAAAGGAAAGGAGAGATAAATCCCCTTTCCTTTTTCGTTACTGTTCACGGTCTCTTTTTTATCACCTCGGGAAGTGAGTCCCGATCACGTCGATGATCTCTTCAAATTCTTCCGGGGTCTTTACCAGTGCAAACCGGATATAGCCTTCTCCCTTCGGCCCGAAAGCAGTGCCGGGTGTCCCGACTACGCCGCAGGTCTCCATCAGCGTCTCCACGCAGGAAGCGGAGGTGTAGCCCTCCGGCACCGGAATCCATGTAAACATCGTGCCGTGGGAGTCCCATGCATTCCAGCCTATCCTGCGCAGTCCTCCGCAGAGCGCGTCCCTCCTCTTCTGATACATGGCACACTGCTTCGTGACGGAGTCAAAGGGTCCGGTAAGGGCCGCGACAGCCACCTTCTGATAATGATAGGACATGCCGAAATCGTATTGGCTTCGCAGCAGCTTCAGGGCGTTCACGATGGAGCGGTTCCCGATCAGGAAGGAAATGCGCAGCCCCGTGACATTGAAGGATTTCGACAGGGAGAAAAACTCCACTCCGACCTCCTTGGCTCCCGGCAGCGACAGGAACGAATACCCTTCCCTGCCGTCAAAGATAATATCGGAATACGCATTGTCGTTGATGATGAAAAATCCGTACTTTTTCGCATACTCGATCAGCTCCAGGTACATGGATTTGGGCGCCGTCGCACCTACCGGATTTGAAGGGTAGGAGACACAGATATACTTCGTCCTCCTCAGCACGTCCTCCGGAATTTCGGACAGCTTCGGCAGGAATTCGTTCTCTTTTACAAGTCCGTAATAGTAGATTTCCGCCCCGCCGAACCAGGAGCCCGCTTCATAGATCGGATATCCCGGATCCGGGAGCAGCACCACGTCACCGGGATTAAGCGTTGCCATCCCGAGATGTCCCATCCCCTCCTGCGTCCCGTTCACGGATGTGATCTCATCCGTCGAAACCGTCACGCCGTAGCGCCTCAGGTAATACGAGGCAGCAGCTTCCAGCATTTCCCTTCCGTCCACCAGAGAGTAGCGGTATTGATACGGATCGCGCGCCGACTCCGCGAGCGCGTCCATGATATGCTGAGGCGGTTCAAAATCCGGGGTCCCGACGGACAGGTTATAGACCTTCCGGCCCGCATCAAGAAGAGCCTGCTTCTTTGCGTCCATGGCTGCAAATATTCCTGTGGAAAAATGATCCAGCATCTTAGAATGCTCATATATCATGATATCGGTTCCTTTCCTTTGCACTGATATGCCAGTGACACCTCATGACCTTTTATACCACTCATTTCATCCCTTTTGCAAGAGAAACGGCTTCTTGGAAAGGAAACGCATCTGTGTTACACTTTGGTCATAATTTTTTATGAGGAGGAAAGAACAATGTCCGATTGTATTTTCTGTATGCTGGCAAATGGCGCGATCCCTACGGCAAAGCTCTATGAGGATGAACATTTCGCGGTCATTCTCGACGCGAATCCCGCTTCAAAGGGGCATGCCCTGATCCTTCCGAAGGAGCATCATGCAAATCTCTTTGAGATGCCGGACGAACTGGCCGCGGAGGCATTCATCCTTGCGAAGAAGATCGCTTCCCGTATGAAGGATGCCCTAAAGTGCGACGGATTCAATATCGTACAGAACAACGGAGAGGCGGCCGGCCAGACCGTCTTCCACTTCCACATCCACATCATTCCGCGCTACGAAGGCAGTGAAAGAATCGTGGCCTGGAAGCCGGGGACGCTCACCGACGATCTCCGCTCCGAGATCCTGGAGAAGTTTCAGTCCGCGGAATAAGGAACAGATGCGGAGACATAC
>CACZQS010000189.1 GCA_902783325.1 uncultured Lachnospiraceae bacterium | reverse complement strand
GTCACATCCATAGTATCATTACCGGCTATGGAAAATGCCGCCGCCTCCGCGTACGTGCTGAGGGCCGGGGACGAAGCGGATCCGGTAAGGCCGGCGCCAAGGCTGCTAAGATCAGCATTTCCGGCAAGGCTGTTAATTCCGGCACTCCCAAGAAGTGAAGCCAGATCCGCATTGCTGAGCGAGCCCCCAAGAAGCGAAGCCAGATCCGCGCTGCCAAGCGAATTTCCAAGAAGTGAAGACAGATCCGCTCCGCTAAGAAGTGTGGAGAGATCCAGGCCGTTTTCCCCTCCAAGCAGCGTCGAAAGATCCAGGCCGTTTGCCCCTCCGAGAAGCGAGGACAGATCGAGACTGTTCGCCCCGTCGCCAAGCAGAGATGAAAGATCCAGACCTTTGGCTCCGTCGCCAAGCAGCGAGGACAGGTCTGTGTTACCAAGAAGCTGGGACACTATGGCATTTCGCAGCAGTGTGCCGAGCTGTTCGCTGTCAATCTGCAAAGAGGAGTTCGAGCCGCCGAGCAGTGATGCAAGATCCGTTCCGTTCAGCAGTGTCGTGAGGTCCGTTCCGCTCAGCAGTGTCGAAAGATCCGTCCCGTTTAACAGGGATGACAGGTCGGTGCCGTTTAACAGGGTTGACAGGTCGGTGCCGTTCCGGGCTGCAAGCTCCTGAACGAGCTGCCGCAGGACCTCCGCGTTCACTGCGGAACTCTGATCCGGAATACCGGAAGTCCCTCCCGCATTCTGACCGGCAGAGTCCTGTGAGGTGTCGGGAACAGCCGGGACTTCTTCAATTCCGATCTCGACTCCTTCCTCGACGCCGTCATTTCCGCCGTCTCCGGCATCAGCCGCATAGACATCCGCAAAACCGGGTTCTTCCTCATAGACGAACGTATCTTCAAATCCCGAATCATTCTCCGCGTCCGGCACATATTCGTATGCGTCATCAGGATCAGCCCCGTCCTCATAGGCAGGAACCTCTTCGATCACGGCGCCGCCTTCATCTTCGAAGGACGCGGTGTCCTGACCGCTTCCGTCCTGAGAAGATGAGGGATCATCCGGCACTTCTGCATCCGGGAACGAATCGATGAGCATGAACCGGGAAAGCAAAGCATGCTTTGCTCCTTTCGTGGACATGATTCCTCCCGACAGGAGCGCGGAATAAAGCTGCTCGGTGCCTTCGGCCAGTTCGGCAGATTTGCTGTCGGCAAGGGAGGAGGTCCCGCCGGAAAAGACTTCGCCCTCCTTCGCATAAATCTCCCGCACAATCCCGGGAGAATCCGCCGTGATCCGGTCTGTCTTTCCCAGATCATAGAGGGTATCCATGATCCGGCTGAGCTCCTCTCTCTCCGTCAGAAGCTGACCGCGCTCAGTCTCGGACTGAACCGCTTTCAAAGTGAAGAGCTCGTCTCCCTGCTTCACCGCATCTCCTTCCGACACCCGGACATTCTTCACTTCACCTGACAGGGCTGTGATCCGTACCTCCCTCTGATCCGAATCAGAGCGGAGAACCATCAGGGAGCCCTTCTCTTCCATCACGGAGGACGCCTCCGAGCCGTTTTCCGCATAAACGGCTTCAACCCGTCCGCTGACAGGGGCCTTTACGGGCTCGTCCTTCTTCTGGTCCTCCATGTCCAGCAGTTCCTTATCAATCTTGTCGATCTGCGACTGTACGTCCGCGATGGCGTCGCGCACGGAGCTGTGCTCCACGCCCGCAAGGGCCTGCCCCGCTTCGACAGTCTCACCTTCTTCTACGAAAACCTCGGAGATCTTCAGACCTTTCGGCATGAGAATCTCTTCCTTGCTGCCGTCAGAAAGCGCACCGTTTCCGACTACCTTCGTCCGGATGGTGCGCTTCTTAAGAACCGCCGCTGAGATAGACTGCTGGGCGGCCGCCCGGTCCAGCTCCTCTTTGGCTTTGCGCATGCGAAGCACACCGACAATGATCAGGGCTGCGATCACGCCGATGACGATCAGTATCACGATCTTTTTTTTGCTTCTGTTTCTTCCTGCCATAATTTAATATAAGTATTCTCCTTTTTCTTCCCCGATGCAAGTGTTCCTTGTTTTTTTTAGAAAAGATTCATACAATATAAGCATTAATTCAATCTTTGACACAGGATTCTCGTGACTTTAGTCATGAGAGGAATGTGCAGGGGAAACTTCTCTTTGACATGAGACAAAAGCTCGTGTCAAAGATTGAAGCCTCCGGCGGATCGCAGAATTGCACATAGGAAAGCAGCTTCGCTGCTGTGCAATTCGCGCGCG
>CACZQS010000188.1 GCA_902783325.1 uncultured Lachnospiraceae bacterium | reverse complement strand
GTACCGCATCCTGATCGGGAAGCTTGGGACAGGAGTTAGGACCGGCGACATTTTCTTTGAATCTCCCTGCCGGAGCTTCCGGTTCCGCGTATCGGCTTCGCGGGCCGCGAAGGATTATAAGGAAGGCCGGGCGGAGGTGGACCGGAACCTGCTTACGCTGCAGAAGCTGAGACTCAACTATATGCTGGGCAAATGCACGAGGGCCGTCTATGTGGCTGACTCGCTCAGATGTATCGAGACGCATTACTGTATCAGCACGGATTTCCTCACGGAGATGCGCCTCTATCAGGCCTATCTGGAAAAGCTGAAAGGGAATACGCAGGACGCGGCGGCGATTCTCCGCGAATTCCGCACGGCGGACCTGAAGGACGAGGAGACGGAGGTGACGCTCAGCTGCCTCTATCTGAAGGGACTGATCGGCGAGGAGGATATCCCGGCGGCCCGCACGGCCTCGAAGGTCCGCAGCCGCTTTGACCGGGACGGCTCCAGCTATCTCATCATGAAGCTGCTCTTCCTCACGAACCCGGATATCGGGCGCTACCCCCGCAGGCGGAAGAAGGCCGCCGAGCAGGTTTTTGAGCGCGGATGCAGAAGTCCGCTTCTTTATGCAGAGCTGCTGCGCGACCTTCGCCAGAATGATACGCTCGTCACGTCTCTTAATGACCTGGTGGTGCAGACGCTGCTGTTTGCGGCAAAGCACGGGCTTCTCACCGAGAACCTGGCTTTGAGGGCTGCTTATCTCTCCGCAAATGAAAAGTTCTTCTCCGAGCCGCTGCTGAGGGTGCTCACCGCGGCCTATGAGACGTGGCCCGCCGACGGAATCCTGGAAGCTATCGTGCGGCTTCTCATGAAAGGGCAGCCGCGGGACGGCAAATGCTTTCCCTGGTATGCGCTCGCGGTGGAGAGGGGCATCAAGGTGATCCGGCTCTACGAATACTATATTGAGACCATGCCGGACAACATGCAGGATCCCCTGCCGCTTCCTTTAAGAAAGTATTTCCTGTACAACAACACCCTCTCGATGGAGGGGCGCGCGGCGGTCTACGCCAACATCGTCCGCAACAGGGCGGCGGATCCCGGGAGCTATGAGGCCTACGAGAAGAGCGCTGAGGAATTTGCCTACGAGTCGCTCTCGAAGGGCTGCATCTCCGAGAACTATGCGGTGCTGTACATCCATTTTATCCGGTCGATCCGGGACGAGGAATCGGCAAAGACGCTGTCGAGGCTTCTCTTTACGAGCCGCGTCTATGTGGAGGACGCCGACGCGAGGAGCGCGGCGGTGGTGCATGACGGCCTGAAGGAGATCCGGACGTCGCCCCTGATCCGGGGAGCGGCCTATGTGCTTATCTTTACCGGGGACGCGCAGATCCTCTTTGAAAATGCCTCCGGCGAGCGCTTCTTCACAAGAGCGGCGTACAATGTGACGCCGGTCTGCAAATCGGACTTCCTTCTGGAGCTTCTTCGTGCGCATGAGGTGCCGGACGAGGGTTTCCTTCTCCATGAGCTCCGGGCGGCGGAAGGCCATTCGTGCAGGACGGCGAGGGAATTTGAGCTCTGGAGGAGCGCCGCGGAGTCGGAATACTGCACCTCCGCGCTGAAGAGGGAGGCGAGAAAGAAGGTCCTGGAATTCATTCTTGACCATCCCGAGAGCAACTTCTTCCACCACGGCACGGCGGAGGATGTATTGTCCCTCTATGCGAAGGCGGACCGATCCGCTCTCGTACAGGTTCTTCTTGCGGCCGGGCTCTATAAAGAAGCTTACGGGATTCTGCTCCGCTCCGGAATCGAGGGCGTGCCGCAGGACCGCCTGGTATCCTTGAGCTGCCGCATGATCGAGGAGTGCGGCGGGGTGAAGGATCCGGAGCTCGTAGCGTTTACGGCGAAGGTGTTCAGTCTCGGAACCTATGACGAGAGAATGCTGGCCTATCTCACCGACCATTTCCGCGGGGAGATGGACGATATGCTCTCGATCCGCAAAAGAGCTGCGGAATTCTATATCGACACGTTCCCGCTCGATGACAGGATCCTGTCCTTAAGCGTGGCGAAGAAGATTAATATTCCCGAGGGCCCCGCCATTTTAAGAGACTACGAGAAACACGG
>CACZQS010000187.1 GCA_902783325.1 uncultured Lachnospiraceae bacterium | reverse complement strand
TATTCCGCGGCGGTGAGGGCCATGCGGGGCGGGGCGATCCGCTCGATGGCGGGGTCGTTGGCCAGGTTCGTAAACAGCACCGTGCGGTCGATGGCGCCGGTCTCGCGGAAGGATTCCTGGAAGAAATTCGCTTCCTCGAAGGTAATGCCCATCGCCGCGAAGACGACGGCGAACTGCTCGTCGGTCCCGCGGACCTTCGCCTGTCTCGCGATCTGCGCGGCGAGCTGTGCATGGGGAAGGCCGGACGCCGAGAAAATCGGCAGCTTCTGGCCGCGGACCAGCGTGTTCAGACCGTCTATGGCCGATACACCCGTCTGGATAAACTCCGAAGGATACGCCCTGGCCGCAGGATTCATGGGCAGGCCGTTGATATCCATCCTCTTCTCAGGGAGAATCTCCGGGCCGCCGTCGATCGTTCTGCCGAGTCCGTCAAAGACGCGGCCCAGCATGTCCTCGGAGACACCGAGCTCCATCGCGCGTCCCAGGAAGCGGACCTTGCTGTTGGACAGAATGATGCCGGTTGAAGCCTCGAAGAGCTGTACGAGGGCATTCGAGCCGTCGATCTCAAGTACCTTGCAGCGGCGGGTCTCGCCATTTGCCAGCTCGATCTCACCAAGCTCGTTGTAGGTGACGCCTTCCACCTGCTCCACGAGCATCAGAGGTCCGGCAACTTCTTTTATGGTGCGGTATTCTTTTGCCATTTTTTACCGGTCCTCCTTTCCGATGATGTTCGCGAACTCTGCGGCGAGTTCCTCCTGGACCTTCTTGAATTCGGTTTCCACGTCTTCTTCTTTCGTATATTTGAAACGGCCGATTCTCTCGCGCGTGCTCATCGCGACGATATCCTCGATACTTGCGCCGCCTTCAAGCGCTTTCACGCCGCCCTCGTAGAACGCGTACACGAGCTTCATCATCGCGTACTGCTTCTTGAGAGAGGTGTAGGTGTCAATCTCGTCAAAGGAGTTCTGGTGCAGGAAGTCCTCGCGGATCGAGCGGGCCGCCTCCATCTTCAGGCGGTCCTGAGGCGAGAGCGCGTCCATACCGACCATCTTGACAATCTCGTTGAGGCTCGCCTCGTCCTGCAGGAGGCTCATCAGCGACTGTCTCGTCTCCATCCAGTTCCCGTCCACGGCCTTGTCGAACCATTCGCCCAGCGCGTCCAGATAGAGGGAATAGGACGTAAGCCAGTTGATCGCCGGGAAATGTCTCTGGTAGGCCAGCTCCGAATCGAGTCCCCAGAACACCTTGACGATTCGAAGCGTCGCCTGGGAAACCGGCTCGGAAATGTCACCGCCGGGAGGCGATACCGCGCCGATTGCGGACAGCTGGCCCTCCCTGCCTTCCTTGCCGAGAGAAATGACGCGGCCCGCGCGCTCATAGAACTGCGCGAGGCGGGAGCCCAGATACGCCGGATAACCTTCTTCACCCGGCATCTCCTCCAGTCTTCCGGACATCTCGCGGAGCGCCTCCGCCCAGCGGGATGTGGAGTCCGCCATGATCGCGACCGAATAACCCATGTCGCGGAAATATTCCGCCATCGTGATGCCGGTGTAGATCGAAGCCTCACGGGCGGCGACGGGCATGTCGGAGGTATTGGCGATGAGGACTGTCCTCTGCATGAGGGACTCGCCGGTGCGCGGGTCCGTCAGCTCCGGGAACTCGTTCAGAACGTCCGTCATCTCGTTTCCGCGCTCTCCGCAGCCGATATAGACGACGATATCCGCCTCCGCCCACTTCGCGAGCTGATGCTGCGTGACTGTCTTTCCGGAACCGAAGGGGCCCGGGATCGCCGCAACACCGCCTTTCGCAATCGGGAAAAATGCGTCGACGACGCGCTGTCCCGTCACGAGGGGCATCTGCGGAGGAAGCTTCTTCTGATAGGGACGTCCGCGTCTGACCGGCCATCTCTGCATCAGGGTAAGAGGCTTCTCCTCTCCGTCCTCCGTCACGACGACGGCGATCGTATCCTCGACCGTATAGGAGCCGGAGCTGATGCTCTTCAAAGTGCCCTTGATGCCGAAGGGGACCATAATCTTCTGCGTGACAACCGGCGTCTCCTTCACGGTGCCCAGAACGTCGCCGGTTTCCACCTCGTCCCCTTTTGAAGCGGTCGCTTCAAAGTCCCATTTCTTTTCGCGGTCAAGCGCCGGGACTTCCACGCCGCGGGACAGCAGGTTGCTGTTCGTCACTTCCATAATCTTATTAAGAGGTCTCTGGATTCCGTCATAGATGGATCCCATGAGGCCCGGGCCGAGCTCTACGGAGAGCGGAACCTCCATGGATTCCACCGGTTCGCCCGGTCCGAGTCCCTGCGTCTCTTCGTAAACCTGGATTGAGGCCTGATCGCCGTGCATCTCGATGATCTCGCCGATCAGACGTTCGCGGCTGACGCGGACGACGTCGTACATATTGGCATCGCGCATTCCCGTCGCGATGACAAGCGGTCCGGCCACCTTCAATATCTTTCCTGTGCTCATATTGCTGACCACACTCCTTCCATATCGTTATTCCGGGAGCCTATCCGAATAATATATCGCTCCCGACAGCCTGCTCGACGGACTTCTTGACATTCCGGATTCCCGCGCCGGTATTGCCCCTGACGCCCGGGATCTGGATGATCGCCGGCATGATTCGGCCCGCGTACCGGCTGATTTCCCTTGAGACGCGTCCGGCCAGTTCTTCCGTGATGTAAATGACACCGTATTCGCCCTCGGCGATCTGGCGCAGCTGCTTCGATGCCTCTTCCTCAGAGGTGTTCCTCGCCACGGAGAATGTGTCGAGTCCAAGTGACGCGAAGCCGTAGATGCTGTCATAATCGCCCATGACTGCTATCTTATACATACATCTCCCTCACTCTCTGTCTGGTCTCTTCCTCCGAAAAGCCGTTGGCTTTTGCGGTGAGAATGATCCGGACTGTCTTGATCTCATTGAGCTTCGCGAGATAAAAAGCAATGATCGGTCCCATGGAGACGGAATTCGTCTTCTGGGGACGTATCGTCTCGATCAGACGGTTGTCACACCATCTCTCGAACGCGGAGGGCGATTCTTTCAGCGCCTCCGATGCCTCCCGGAATCCGTGGGTCTCAAGGAACGTGTGCAGGGATTCTTCGTGCTCGGCCGCGGCCACTGCAAGAAGCCGCACGTCCAGCAGGTCGCACGGGCAGAGCGCTTCCTTGAGGAAAGCAGCCGATTTTCCCGTTTTTAAGGAGCGGACCGCAATCTTGATGTCCGTAACCGCCACGGTGGATTCCACATAATCCCTGAGAAGCCTGTTCTTCTGTTTCTTTCCGGCCGCGGACATCGCATCGAGACAGGCGCGGTCGATGATGACGTCGCATTTCTGCCCGTCTCTCGTCTCAAGCATCACGCTTAAGGCCCGCTCTGCCGCGTCCCGCATATGCGCCGGAAGCGCTTTGTAGTCCTGATCCTGCAGGATTCTTAAAATCTCTTCCCTGTTGTATTTCTCATGGGGATAGAAAGCCTGCTCATTCGTCTCTGAAGTGCAGTGCTCTTTGATGCCGGCCTTCAGATTGTGATAGAGATTCGGGTAGGATAAGAGCTCAAGGGCAGAAAGATCAAGCTTCAGCTCCTTCATGAGCTCAAGCGTCTTCTTTTCTTCCGCCAGCAGGACTTTCTCCGCGTCTCCGCTGGAAGATGAGTCGCCCCAGCCCTTGTCCTCCAGATAGCTGAGCACGCTCTTATCATCCTGCATGCCGGCCATCTGGCTGATATCCGTGTCATTTAACAGGGATTTTTCCTTCACGCGGATCCTGGCTACGGCATAGATATAATCCAGATCACCCATTTGAAGCTCCTTTATGCCACAGCGAGAGTGCCACCTGGTCGGAAAGCTCGTCCCGTTTCTCCGCAAGCAGCGCTTTCAGCGTGCAGTTTTCATCAATCCCGCCGTAGCGGAGGATAAACCCGTCGTCGATCCGGGCCGTCTCTTCCGACACCCTGATACTCGCGCCCTCCGCCGATACACATTTGGCCGCCTTTTCGGCAAAGTCCTTCGGCATCCGGTCAAGATCCTTCTTCGAGAAGAGAATCTCCCCTTCACCTGTTCCCGCGTGAGAAGCGATGAGCTTCAGGATCATGGCGAAGTAGTCGTCATCCGGCTGATTGCGAAGCTTCTGATACGCTGCCTCAATCACTTCGCTGATGATGTCCTGCTTCGTTTTGAGCACAGACTGTCTCTTCCTCATGCCGGCCTGTGAGACGATGCGCGCGGCATAGGAAGCAGCGTCGGCATCCGCCTTCGCGGCAGCCTTCCGGGCGATGTCCTCTCCCTGCTTCTGAGCGTCGGAGAGGATGCCTTCCGCTTTCTTCTGAGCCTCGGCGATTACCGCTGCGGCTTTATCTTTTGCTTCCTGCAGGATCTCGTTTGTGATATTGTCAATTCCTGCCATTCTTTACATCTCCTCTATAAAACGCAGTTTTATATCTGACAAGGTTCAGACCTGTTCTCATTTGATGTTCGTGATCGCAAGAATCGAAACGAGCAGTGAAAGGATCGCGTAAGTCTCAACCATGGCCGGGAAGAGCATTGCCTTACCGAACTGATCGGGCTTCTTTGCCACGAGGCCGATGCAGGAGACAGATGTTCTGCCCTGATGATAGGCGGAAACAAGACCGACTACCGCGATGGGGAGGCAGGCAAAGAGATACATAAGGCCTGTGTGCGTATCCGTAATCTGCGTGCCGCCGAGGATACCGATTCTCGAAAGAGTAATGAATGTCACAAGCAGACCGTAGATGCCCTGTGTGCCCGGAAGAAGCTGAAGAAGCAGAACCTTCGCGAACTGCTCCGGATCTTCGGAAACCACACCTGCCGCTGCCTGGCCGGCGATGCCGACGCCCCATGCAGAGCCGATACCCGCAAGTGCTGTTGAAAGTGCCGCACCGAGGATCGCAAATACCATTCCTAAACTCATAATTACCTTTCCTCCTTAACCTCTACATATTTGTTGGCATTTTGAAATGGAATGAAGGGTCTCCCGCCGGCTTCGTAGAACTTTCCGAAGAACTCGACGTACTGGAGACGATTTGTATGTACATATGCACCGAGTGCATTGATACCGATATTGAGTGTGTGTCCGAGAAGGAAGATGACGATGAACAGGATCGCTCCGATCACGCCTCCTCCGAACATGGAAGCCATCATATTGATGACGTTTCCGATGACGCCGGTCGCAAGGCCGAGAGCAAGAAGTCTCGAATAGGACAGGACGTCGCTCAGCCAGCCGGTCACGCCGTAGATGTCGTAGGCACCCAGCGCGATCCTTAATGCCCAGTTCTTTCTTCTGCGTCCGGACATCAGGAGAATTACGATAAGTCCTCCGATCGCGAGTCCTTTTGCGAGCGGGCCGACAAATGCCGGGAAGTGGAACTCCATCCCCGCGATCGACGCGAAGAGGTCTGACGGCACCAGCATCAGGATGAGTCCCATGAGGAACGCATACCATGCCAGGATGTCCGAGATAAATCCCACGATATCTCCGGACTTAAGGACTTCATAGCCCTTGATTCCAAGCCCCACGAAGAGATGGATCACGCCGAAGAGCATGCACCAGACGAGCAGCCTCATGGGATCTGCCAGCGGCTCAAACCAGACCGCCTTCAGGACTCCGTCGCCGGTATACCCGAAGAAGGTCGTTGCAATCGTGTTGATGGCATCTCCGAAAAAGCCGCCGTACATGATTCCCCAGAAAGTGGTCGAGATTCCGCACCAGAAGAAGAGCTGAAGCATCTTCTTCGTGCCGGCCGCCATATGCGGGTTCTTTTTGAGCAGAATCGCACAGGCCACAAACATCACGATGCCGTATCCCGCGTCGGAGAGCATCATTCCGAAGAAAATGACATAGAAGATCGACATGATGAAGGTCGGATCCACATGTCCGTGCTGCGGGAGGCCGTAGGATGCGAGCACCCCCTCTGCCGCCTGGGAGAACCTGTTGTTGCGGAGAACGGTGGGCTCGGTCTCATCCTCCCGGACCTCTTCCTTCTCTACGACTGCCCCGTATTCCTCCGTGAGCAGCTTCGCGACGCGGTCCGCCTTGTCCTCGGGAATCCATCCCTCGACGAAGAACGCGCTCTGCGACTGGGGAATCGTTCCGAGGAGCTTGTATTTCTGAGCCCTCGAGCGGTAATAGTCCGCCGCGATCCGGTAATCCCCGCGCTTGCCCGAATAGGAAGCAATATCCGCCTTGAGGGATTCAATCCTCTTCTCCTGCTCCTCGATGTCTTTCTCGAGCTCGATCGTCGTCGCCGAGGGAATCCCGTCGGTGAGCTGGGAGGGTCTCGCGAAGCCGATCGCCCTCAGGTTCTCCTCCACCTTCGCCGCATCCTTCTTCAGACATACGACACTGACGCAGGTCTGCTCATTTGCCGCCGAAAAAACTTCAGTGCTTATGGCCACCGGCTCAGGAAGATCCTTCGCGGCCGCCGCAAAAAGCGTTTCATTTGTCGCGGAATGCGGAACGGTGCCGATAAACACCTGCGACAGCTTCGTTCCTGTGGTATTCATCGGAACGTCGAGCTTCTGCCATGGAACAAGGGACTCGATCAGGTTCCGGTCCTTTACGATCATTCCCATGCACTCGGAGATTTCTTTTTCATCCCTGAGGATCTCCACCGTGTCTTCATTCAGTTTTCTTCTGTTCCGGGCGATGCGGACCACTTCGTCCCGGCTGACCTGCTCAAGACCTCCGAAGAGTCCCCCTTTGCTCTTTTCGGGAGCATAGATACTAAGGAGCTTCAGCACTCTGTCATAAGATTCTGCGCGCTTCTCATACTTGGCCCGGGCACTTGAGGTGTCCGTCTTATGCAGCTCGTCGTCTTCGATTCCGTCTGTAAAGACTTCCACGATGCCGAGGTTCTGCAGTGCTTCAAGTATCGCCTTCCGGTTTTTCTTATTCGCACAGATGCTGAGCTTTTGCATTTTTACAATCGCCATGCATGTGCCTCCTCAAAAGTCTTATTTAAGCAGCGCTTCAGCCACTGACTTTGCTGCCGCGTCTTCTCCGGCTTTTGCAGCGCTGCGCAGGGCTTTTGCTTCCTCTTCGGCCTCCGCGTCTGCCTTGCGGAGCTTCTCCTCGCCGTCAGCTTTCGCCTTCTCCATAGCTGCCGCTGCGGTCTGTTTCGCAGCTTCTTTGGCCTTGGCGATGAGCTCCGCGGCATTGCTTTCTGCCTGCCGGACGATGTCGTCCGCCTGTTTGGCCGCGTCAGAAGCGATGCTTTCCGCCTGGGATTCTGCTTCCTTTACTGCACGGATGGTTTCTTCAATCATATCCTGTCACCTCTTCCGCTGTTGCATTTTTTATCATATTATAGATGAACATACCGTGTTTGAGTTTAGCACACTCTTTATGAAATTTCTATAAAACAATCGAAAAAGGTTGGGAACACCTATGCTGCATGTTTGAAAACATAAAGAAGAGCTTTGGAGAGGATTCCCATGAGGATGCCGGCGGCGGTGCCGGCAAGGAGCAGGACGGGAAGATAGGCAAGGGGTGCGGAGCTGCCAAGAACAAGGCAGGCCGTAAGGAGCTGGGCCGTGTTGTGGGCTGCGCCTCCGCAGGCGCTCACGCCGATGGGGGAAAAGAGATCCAGTCTGATCAGAAGCAGCATGACAAAGAAGCTTAACACTCCGCCGGCGAGGGAATAGAGGATGGACATCCCGCTGCCGAACAGGAATCCGGTCAGAAGGATGCGGCAGACGTTTACCAGAAACACCTCTGACGGGCTCAGGTAGTATAAGCCTGTCAGCACCACCAGATTGGCGAGCCCCAGCTTGATGCCGGGGATGCCCGCATTTATGGGAATCAGCGCCTCCACGTAGCTGAAGATCATGGCAAGGGCCGTCAGCATGCCGCACCAGGCCACTTTTCCGGCTGTCGTTTTCCGCATTTTTGACATAGAAATGCTGCTCCTGTAGTTCATTAACCGCAATGGATGTACTCCACCTCCAGGTCTGAGGAGAGTGAGTCTTTCAGGCCCTCCGTGGCGTACAGCTTCCCGTCCTCCGTATAAAGAACCATCTGAAATTCACCGTTATGTGCCTTCCAGTAGTCTGCGGCCTTCTCTTTTCCCATGACGAACAGTGCTGTGGACAGCCCGTCCGCCAGCATGCCGTCGCCGCTCACGATGGTGACGGAAGCAAGTCCGCTCCTTGCGGGCCGTCCCGTGGCGGCGTCCAGGATGTGGTGATAGACAGTGCCATTTTCCTCAAAGAATCTCTCGTAGCCGCCCGAGGTGATGACGGCCTCGTCCGCAGTCTCGAGAATTCCGAGAAAGGTCCCGTCCCCGGCGGGATTCTGGATTCCGATCTTCCAGAGTTTTCCCTCCGGCTTCGTCCCGAGTACCTGCACATTGCCTCCCAGGCTCACCAGGGCGCTGGTCACGCCAGCATCCCGGAATACATCCATGATGCGGGAGGATGTGTATCCCTTTGCGATCCCTCCGAAGTCTATCTCCATCCCTTTTTTGGAAAATGCCGCCTCCCGGGTTTCTTCGTCATAGGAAATGCCGTCGGCCCCGACCTTCCGCATGACTTCCCGAAGCTCCTCCTCCGTCGGAACGTGATAGTTCCCCGAAGTAAATCCCCAGAGCTGCATCAGGGGATAGACCGTGATGTCAAATGCTCCGTCCGTGTCCTCATAGAGCTGAAGCGACTCCTTCATGAGCGCAGAGGAGTCTTCGGACAAAGTCACGGTTTTCAGCTTTCCTTCCGCGCTCCGGCGGTTGATCTCCGACACCTCGCTCTCCTCACTGCCGGTGGAAAGGAGCGCATCCAGACGGTGGATTTCATCTTCGGCGGCTTTAATCCCCGCTTCCGCATTCTGTCCATAGGCGGTCAGCGTCATGATCGTATCCATGGCGAACAGCTCTCCCGTCACTTTTTCCTCGTCTGCGGCGCAAACTACAGGGAACACCGCCATGAGAACAGCAGCCGCAAGCACTGCGGCTGTGAAGATATGTCTCATTGGAACTCTCAGATGGTTTTTCATAGTTCAATCACCGTCGCCAGTAAGTTGAAGGTATACCACAAGTCACGAGTATCCTGTGCCAGGGATCAGAATTTATCTTCGCCCGGGAGGGTAAAGGTCATGATTCGTCCTGTTGACGGGTGGCGGAAGCTTAAGCGGCTTGCCGTAAGCGCGATCCTTCCCCGTCCGGGATTGTCCTCCCCGCCCGTTTTTTCAGGGGCGCCGTATTTCACGTCCCCCGCAATCGGCATTCCGGCGTGGGCAAGCTGCACGCGGATCTGGTGGTGGCGGCCGGTGACAAGATCGATCTCCAGCTCATCTTCTGCGGTCTGCCGGTAACGAAGCACGGCTTTCTTCGCGCCCTTCGTTCCGGGCGAAGCTGCATGCGACATATTGTTTCTTCCGTCCTTCACCAGATAATCCGTCAGCTCTCCGTTCTTTGCAGGAATCGTTCCGCACACTCTGGCCCTGTACATCTTTTTCATGGTTCCGTCCGTCAGCTGTTTTGAGAGTGCAGCAGCCGCCTCTTTCGTTTTCGCAAAAACAAGGAGGCCGGCCACTACCTGGTCCAGTCTGTGGACGATATGGATCTCATCTGATTCTGCCCCCGGTCTGTGATCGCGTGAGCCTCCGCTCTTTTCAGCCAGATAGCTCCTCAAAGAACTGTAGAGATCCTTTTCCGTCACGCGCGCGCTTTCCACAGCCACCCCTGCCGGTTTTTCCACCACTATGATCTCACTGTCTTCATAACAGATCTTCATCCGTCTTTCCGCCGTTTATATGGTTTGAATTTACTTTCGCTTACTATACTACACCCGCCGTACTCCCGCAACCGGCGTTATCACGCAGAAAAAGAAGCGGCCGCCGTATTCTTCTCGTCTCGATAAATACAGCGACCGCCTAGAAATGTCCGTTATTCAATTAATTATTTACCTCACTTCTTAAAATCTGGTAATCTGCCGGATTCCTTCCATCCGTAGTCCATATGGGGTTGTAAGGATCTATATATATGAATTCATTCCCGGCTCATCTTCTGATTTAGAAATTTCATATCGCTTTTGCCTTCAGGAATTATCTGTATCCTGCCGTCATCCGGTAAACTGTCGAATGCGGATTCTCTTCCTCTTAAGGCTGGTCATCACAAAGATGAAGTTTCACGCCGACCGCGAACCGTTTTAT
>CACZQS010000186.1 GCA_902783325.1 uncultured Lachnospiraceae bacterium | reverse complement strand
TTCCTTACAGCCGCTCGATCTGGCAGGTCATTCCGTCCACATCCACGATGCGGTAGGTGCGTCCGTGCCATTCAATTTCCCGGATGCTCTGCGCCGAGCGAAGGCTGCCTTGCTATGTCCTGATACATCTGCTAAAATATAGCCAGAATGGCTATGTCGGTCAGAATAACCTTTGAGTAACCGTTGCGGCGGATCAGCAGTATCACAAGGGTGGAAAAACTATGAGCGATGAATTAAATGATATCAATCTCAATGACGAAGCTTTGGCCAGTGTGAATAATGCCGCTGATCTCAAGCAGTTCTATGAGGATATGGAACGCGCCGAGGAAATAAAACGCAGCATCGATGAGCATACCGAGGAGCGTGCAAAGATCGTCCAGGAAATGCTGGAAGAAAAAAAGTCACCCTCGCTGATCAAGTCTATCATTGACAAGCTGAATGGGGGGTAAAACAAAACTCAGCTTATCTTTGCCAAGCCCTTATTCGGGTCATACACATCAATTCTTTTCGCTGAAAATCGTGTTTCAGCTTGTCACCGGATCATGTATAAGAAAGCGCTGTTCGCCATCCGGCTTGATATAATCCCGGCTTGAAAAATACTCCTGAAGGACATTCTGGGATTTGGCAGCCACTTCCACCGGCTGACCGTTCTTTTCGATCTCTTCGATCGATATCCCCATGAAATCCTTCATGCTCAGAAAATGATATCTCTGCATCGCTGCCCGGAAAATGTCGTCGTCTTTTACATCCTTGCCAAACATAGTAAGAGTAATGATTTTTTTGGACGCGCGGTCATATTCACAGAAAAAGAACCTGGAAAACACACCCGAGAGGAAAATGTAAGATGGGTAAAAAGAAAACCCCTATTGAAAGAATTTATAATCTGAAAGAGCGCTTCAGTTATTGGTTTGACAGTAAGATGACCAAGGGCTCGCTCGATCTGATTAAGTTCCTGATCATCATATCGATCGTGTTTGCGCTGATTATCGCCGGACTCATTATTCTCTTTAAGTATAATGAAGCCGGTCAGAATGCTCCTGTTTACTGGAACAGCGTCGCGGGACTCCTGAATTCGTCCATCCCCACGTTTGACGAAGGAAGTCTCGGTTATATCATTCTGATGTCACTGTCCGGAATAGCAGGCATCCTGTTTACAAGTGTTCTGATCGGTATTATCACAAGCACCATTGAAGAGAAAATCGACAGTTTGAAAAGAGGAAACTCTCTTGTCATTGAAAAGGGTCATACCGTTATTCTCGGGTTCTATCCGGGTGAGTATACACTGCTGGAGCAGCTGATCCTCGCATCGTCGGGAAAACCGGAATGTGTAGTGATTGCCGAGGATATGGACAGACTGGATATGGAGGATAACATCAGGGAAAATCTGGATATACCGAAAAAATTCAAAATCGTCTGCAGGAGTGTCGACATCACGGATCCGGCCTCGATCGAGAAGTGCTCCGTCGATACCTGCAAAACCATTATAGTAAGTCCGACGGACGATCTGCGGACAATAAAAGCCGTCTTAGCGGTCACCACGCTTCTTGAACAAAAGGGCGCTTCCGAAATCAATGTAAATGCCATCATTTCCAGGGAAGAGTACCGGTTCCCGCCCTCTATCGCGGAAGCAAATAATATCACGAACCTGCAGACAAATGCGGTTCTGGCAAAAATGATAGCCCATTCCTGTACCCAGACAGGGCTGTCGGAGACGTTCAGGGAGATTTTTAATTTTAAAGGATGCGAGTTCTATCTGATTGAGCTAAAAGGGATCGAAGGACTTTCCTTCGAGGACCTGCTTCTTCGAATGGATAACGCCACTCCTGCCGGCGTATTCCGTGATGAAAAGCTCGTGATGAATCCGCCTGCTGACTATCTGCTGAAGGAAACAGACAGAATCCTCGTCTTCTCGGAAGAGATCGATTCCGCAAAACTGACGGAAGAAGTCCCTCTCACGCAGATTTCCCCCTCTTCTCTTCCTATGGAAGCGGAGGAATCCACAGAAACGATCATTATCGGCAGCAACGAAACTCTGCCTGTATTTTTGCAGGAACTGCCGGAAAATGTCTCCTGCGCCTATCTTGTGGGACAGGACTTCGCCCCGGAAGAACGCGATATGCTTGAGGAGATCGCCAAAAAGAGAAATCTCAAGCTGGTCTATAAGGAAGACGATCCCAAGGCAAGGGAAACCCTTATGGGTCTGGCCAAAACGGCAGAGCACATAGTGATATTGAATGATCACAGCCTGGATCCCGAAGAGGCAGACATGGAAGTGATCTTCCTGCTCATGCACTTAAGAGATATCCGGCAGAGAAATGGCTTCAGCTATAATATCACGGTTGAGATGCAGAGGGAACACAATCAGAAGCTGATGGGAATCGGGGGCCACACAGATTTTCTTGTTGCTTCGAGCATGTCTTCCCTGATTCTTGCGCAGCTGGCAGAAAGCCCGGATCTGGTCTCTGTCTTTCATGAGCTCCTTTCAAATGAAGGAAATGAACTCTACCTGAAAAATGCCGGCCTCCTGCAGCTGGAAGGAAGCTATTCCGTTCGCGAGCTGAGACAGCAATTATTTAAGCGGGGGTATATTCTCATTGGGGATATGGATGCGGACAAATACAGTACTTTTAGCCGCAAACTTGACGATACGGTCAACCTTTCCAAGGAAGATTGTCTGATTGTGATCGGAGAGAAATAAGGCAGCGAATGCTTGTTCCGAATATTTGTTTTGCCTGTGAAATGACACTGTGTTATACTATACGTGAGTATATAATAATTCGCGGTCATGTATAACGGGGGAGGAACAAATATGGCATACGGCAGGATTTCAGCAAAGCAGCGCGAAATACTGGAATATATCAAGAAAGAGATTATGGACAAAGGCTATCCGCCTTCCGTGCGGGACATCTGCGAAGCGGTTCATCTGAAATCGACTTCTTCCGTACACGCACACCTGTCCTCCCTTGAAAAGAACGGATATATCCGCAGGGATCCGGCGAAGCCGAGAGCCATAGAGATCATGGATGACAGCTTCAATGTCATCCGGAAGGACATCGTCTCCGTCCCGCTCGTCGGCACGGTGGCGGCCGGGCAGCCGCTTCTCGCGGTCGAGAACGTGGACGGCTACTTCCCCATTCCATCCGAATATCTCCCGAACAAGCAGATCTTTATGCTGAAGGTACAGGGAGAAAGCATGATCAACGCCGGAATCCTGGACGGGGATATGGTGCTCGTATCGGAGCAGAAGAATGCCAAAAACGGCGACATGGTCGTCGCCCTCGTAGGCGATTCCGCCACGGTCAAAACCTTCTACAGGGAAGACGGCTATATCCGTCTCCAGCCCGAGAACGACCATATGGATCCGATCCTGATCTACGACGATCTCATCATTCTCGGCAGAGTTATAGGAGTCTTAAGATTCATATAATTCCAATAACCCCCTCGCTTTAAAGGCGAGGGGGTTTTCTTTACCAGTATACCTTTATAATCCACAGCTCGTCCGAACAGCTGTAATAATACCGCATCGAATTCGCCGAATCCCATTCCATGCGCTGCCGGATCGGAGCGTTGAGAAGGCTCTCGGCGGGATCATCCGCCGCGGGGAACAGCGCATCCGAGGCAAGCACATAGCTCTCGAAATCCGAGAATTTCATGAATACCGCTCTCTCCCCTTCGTCCACCGCGTGCCACAGGGCGCTTGAAATGGCGTCTGGATCGAAGCCCTCGTAATAGAGGCCGTTCAGGATGTAATAATCATAGGTGCGGTCCGTACATACCGGAACCTCATAGCTGCCGTCCGGGATATGCCGGGCCCTCAGCAGCTCGTCAGAAGTCAGGCACAGGTAGTCATAGATGATATCCAGCCGCGACGCGTCGGTGGCGTCCTCTCCGTAAGTGGGATCTCCCCAGGAGGGATCCACAAAAGTATAGACACCGTCGATGTTCACCAGGTTCCAGGCGTGGCCCTCGCTGTCGGGTCCCGTCGTCCCTTCGATATACGCGCACCAGACGCCGGCCTTTGCCAGCAGATACTGCAGCGCCCTCGAGTAGCCCGCGCACACCGAGATATGATACAGGAACACGCTCTGGATGTTCTGGTTCTGGATGCTGTTCAGATTATAATCCGTGGTGCGGATGATGTATTCATAGGCGGCCTTCACTTTCTGGTAATCGGAGGCTCCTTCCGGAAGGGAGTTCAGATATTCCTGAGCGGCCGCGTCGATCTGCGCCTGCACGGAATCGATCTCAGACGGATCAATATTGAAATCCAGCCGGATCTGCCAGATCCCGATTCCCTTGAATCCGCTCATATTCGCATTGCCGTCGATCCAGAAGAATTCCGGATGATCGATAATAACAGCGTTCAGAGCACTTTTGATGTGCTCCGAGTCCTTTGCCCTGAGCGGAAACTCGGCCCTTTTTTCAGCTATACCGGTGTAAAGCTGTGCGTAGACGGCCTGTATCTCCTCCGAAAGCTGGTCATAAGCGAAGCCGCTTAAACCCCCGGATGCCTCCACGGGTGTCCCGTAGAGGCGCACGGCGTCCTCTTCGTCCATCGCCGAGACGACCGATTCGACAACAACACTCCCGTCGGCTGCGGGCGGCGCTTCATCTTTCGCACCCGACCAGGCATTAAAGACCTCATGGGCGGCATCCTGAACGTTTGCCGTACATCCGCCGAGTGCACATACAGCAGCGACCGCCGCAAGAAGCGCGGCAGCCGCTCTTAAGAATCTCTTTTTTGCTGTTTTTGTTTCCGACTTACGCATTATCTGCTGCTTTCACAACCTCAAGGGTATGGGGATCCAGCTGGTTTCCGTCCTGCCACAGTCTTGCCAGGTCGTAAAACTCGCGTCCCTCCTCATCAAAGATATGAACGACGACACCTTTAAAATCGATCAGTGTCCAGTTTGTATTGCGGTGGCCTTCGACGTGATCGGCAAAGAATCCGTTCTTTTCGGCGTTTTCCTCCACTGCTTCTACCATGGCTTCCGTCTGCGGGGCATTGGTGCCATTTGCAATGACAAAATAATCCGCAAGGGGCGAGATCTGGTCGATCTCGAGCACTTCAATCTTCTCCGCCTTCTTTTCTTCGAGAGCCGCAACAATGATGCCCACCAGTCTCCTGCTTTCTTCCTTAAGCATATTAGTCCCTCCGTTCTTCATGAACTTCTTCATAAAAATGGTATGCGTCCTGTGTATTGGAATCAATCTCCCCGCTTCTGGAGTGCAGGTAGATCAGCATGTCTTTCAGGATCAGATAGCAGCATTCGTCGAGATCCCTGAATGCCGCAAGGCGGATCTCAGGGAGATGCTTCGACTTATTCCGTCTCGGTTCGATATAGTCTGCGATGAAAACGATCTGTTCCAGCATGCGCATCTCCGCGCGCCCGGTTGTGTGATACCGGATCGCGTCGAGGATCTCCACGTCCTTGATCCCGTACTTCTCCCTGGCAATATAGGCCCCGACTTTGGCATGCAGCAAAAACGCATTGCTGCGCTCCACCTTGCTGATTTCGATGTTGTTCTTATCGCAGATCTTGATCTTCTTGGAATCCGACAGGCACTTCGCGCAGTCGTGCAGGAGGCCGGCGACCTCCGCTTTCTCAATATCCGCGCCGTGCGCCATCGCGAGCGCCGCGCTCATATAGCGGACTCCCTGTGTGTGATAGAAGCGGTTGGAGTCGATGTATTTGCTGAGACGCTTGCTCATCTCTTCCAGATTGTAAGATACTTCTCCCATGGGCTTTTCAAGTCCTTTCAGGATTTGGTATAGATACTGTTGGCGGCAATATACTCCCGGACGGAATCCGGGACATAATAGCGGATACTTCTCTTTTCTTCCACAAAACTCCGGATCTCGTGGGAAGAGATATCGATATTGCGGGTGTTCAGAATATGAATGACGGCCCCGAACTTCTGACACACATTCTCAATCTGCTGCTCTAGTATCTCCGAGCGGATGTGGTCGCGGCAGGCCACGATCAGCGTGCAGGCGGCCGCGATGCGCGGGGGCTCTTTCCAAAGGTGGAAATCCGCGAGGGAATCCGCGCCTATGATAAAGAAAAGACTGTCATCAGGGGACTCCCGCCGCATCCTTTCGAGCGTGCGGTACGTATAAGTATAACCGTCGGCATTCATCTCCAGGTCCGAGAGCTCAAAATGAGGATTTCCCTCTATGGCCCTTCTTACCATCTCCATGCGCTGTTCGTCGGATGCCCGGCCGGCCCGGTTCCGCTTATGGGGCGGATTGCCTGCCGGCATATAGAGAACCTTATCCAGTCCGAACTGCTGCCAGGCCGTCTCACCGAGTATGAGATGTCCGATATGTATGGGATCAAACGTCCCGCCCATGATACCAATCCGCATATCCGTCCGTCCTATCGAAGTAAATCGCGATTCTCGAACCTGTGTCAAAGATTGA
>CACZQS010000185.1 GCA_902783325.1 uncultured Lachnospiraceae bacterium | reverse complement strand
TTTTTTCCTACCACACGGACAGAGGATACCAGCTGATCACCAAACTGTTTGGCCGCGAGAGGGAAGATACCGTTATCGCCCAGGAATACTATAAAGTCATCATGGTTCTTAATGAGAACTGCTACTACGACGATTCCTCCCGCCTGTGCGTGACAGAACAGTCGTCTATGACAATCCGCCTTCTGTATGAAGGGTTTTCCCGGACAAGAGAAAAGCTCGCTCTGGTCGTTGCCGGAAACAGGAAACTGTATGAACAGCTTCTGTCGATCTGACTTCACCGGCTGCCGTTTGTTGACGGATTCACATAAACTGTGATATAAGTTTAACGTAAATACAGCAGAGGAGATTATTGAATATGGCTTGGTATGATGAGGCAGTCTTCTATCACATTTATCCGCTCGGACTGTGCGGAGCCCCGAAAGAGAACAGCTATGACGGCATCACGCACAGACTTCAGGAACTGACGCCGTGGATTGATCATATTGCGGAGATCGGATGCAATGCCATCTACATCGGCCCGCTCTTTGAGTCTGTCGGCCACGGCTATGAGACCACCGATTACAAGAAGCTGGACAGCCGGCTTGGAGATAACGAGGACCTTAAGAATTTCGTCAGTTTATGTCATAAAAAAGGTTTGCATGTGATCTTCGACGGCGTCTTCAATCACACGGGCAGAGATTTCTTTGCATTCCGCGACCTGAAAGAGAACAGGGAGAACTCCCGCTACCGCGACTGGTACTGCAATGTAAACTTCTGGGGCAACAACGAGTACAATGACGGCTTTTCCTACGACAACTGGGGAGGCTACAACCTGCTTGTCAAGCTGAACCAGAGGAATCCGGAGGTCCGGGATTATATCTGCGATGTCATCCGATTCTGGGTAAAGGAATTCGACGTAGACGGCATCCGTCTTGACGCGGCGGATGTGCTGGACTTTGATTTCATGAGAGCCCTCCGGTCCGTGGCAAATGAAGTAAAGCCCGAGTTCTGGCTGATGGGTGAGGTCATCCACGGAGATTACTCGAGATGGGCCAACGCGGACACACTGCATTCCGTGACCAATTACAATCTGCACAAGGCATTGTATTCGGGCCATAACGACCACAATTATTTTGAAATCGCGCATACAGTAAAGCGCCTCTACGACATGGGCGGAAACCGGCCGGACGGCCTGAAGCTCTATAACTTCGTGGACAACCATGACGTGGAGCGCATTTACACGAAGCTGAACTGCAAAGCCCACTTCACACCGGTGCACATCCTGCTCTACACCCTTCCCGGCATTCCCTCTGTTTATTACGGGTCTGAATTTGCGATTGAGGGAAGGAAGGAACAATTCTCGGATGACTCGCTTCGCCCGGCCTTAAAGCTGAGCGATTTTGCCGACGCCGTCAGGACCAATCCGGCCACAGCCCTGATCGCAAGACTCGGTGAAATCAGGAAGAGCACTCCCGCCCTCTCCTACGGCGATTACAGGGAGCTGATGCTGACAAACCGGCAGTACGCATTTTCAAGAAATGCCGGCGGCGCGAGCGCTGTCGTTGCCGTCAACAACGATGACAATGACTCCTCCGCTTCCCTTCCGGCAGGCGGCGCAGACACGTTCATAGGCCTCATCTCCGGAAACAAGGTGCCGGTGCAGGACGGCCGCATCAACATCACGATCAGGGCCAATTCCGGCGACATCTATGTTCCTCTTGCAGGAGGCGCTTCGGACCAGGTGAGCGCGGCCGTGGAGAATGCGGTCAAAGCCGTGCAATCCGCGGCAGAAAAAGCCGCAAAAGCAGCACAGACCGTGATGGAAAGTGCCGCGGAAAAGCTGCAGTCAGAGGCAGAAAAGCCCTCTGCCCCGGCAGCTCCGAAAAAAGAAGAGGCGGCGCCGAAAAAAGAAGCAGCACCTGCCGTCCCGGAAGCTTCGGGAAAGACTTATGAGGACGGAATTATAGAGGGCCTTCAGCAGGCCGTACTGGCCCGCATGGAGAAAAACGGGCCCGTGACGGATCAGATGCGTCAGGACGTGAAGAACAACGTGTATCACGATTCCCTTATCAACTGGATCAAGAGTTTCTGATGAAAGGAGATCTTGCTGTGAAGTTTGAAGATTTATTGGGGAAAGCCCGGAAAATAGCCGGAAAGACGGATGTGTCAGATGTGGATTTTCTTGCCGTACAGATCAACATCACAGAGCCTGACGGAGGCGTCTTCTATGTGGAGGTAAAGGATCACAAGGTATCGGTGGAACCCTATGAGTACTACGACAGAAACTGCGCGATTACCATAAGCAATGCCGACTTCCTCAAATTCCTGGACGGTGACATCGATGTCGGGAAGGCCTATGACGAAGGCGTCATTAAAGTTGACGGGGATCTCGGAAAAGCCGCCTGGTTCTCCGATCTGCTCCACAGAAAGTAAAACAGCGCGGGTATGTGTCCCACGTCAGAGATTAAAAGAACGATGCTGCGTTTGTTATCACGCAGCATCGTTTTTATATACCTCAATATGCGGCTTCCTCTGATGATCTGCCGAAGCAAATGATC
>CACZQS010000184.1 GCA_902783325.1 uncultured Lachnospiraceae bacterium | reverse complement strand
TAGATTATAGCCCTGTCGTCCCAAAAAGTAAAGAGACTTTTTTTGTTTGATTTATTTAACATACAGAGACTTTGTTTTCTTCCAGATTTCCTCATGGATCACTTCCACGCTGCGGTTCCCGTCCACGATCAGGATCTTCTCCACGTCCTTCATTCTCTCAAATGCCTCCAAATACCGCGCCCGGGTGGCCATCAGGCGGTCCGTCTCCTCGAAGAGTTCCCGCGTGAGCCGGTTCTTCTCAATCCGCTCCATTGTCACGTGCGGATCCACATCGATGAAAATGGTAAGATCCGGCCTGAGAAGCTTTGCCGCCAGTGAGTTCGCCTCAATGACCCAATCCATCGGAACATCCACGCTCTGATAGGCATAAGAAGAGAAATAATAGCGGTCCGTCAGCACATTAATTCCCTGCCGCAGAAACTTCAGGATTCCGTTCGTGTCATTCTGGATGTGGTCCAGGCGGTCCGCGGCATAGAGCGCCGCGATCACGTCATTCGTTGTCCGGATCCTTCCGATCATGATCTGATGAATCAGGTCCCCTGTCGGAGAATCATTCGGCTCGGCGGTCCTGTAAACCGCATATCCCTCCGCTTCGAGGCGTTTTTTCAGTTTCTTGATCTGCGTGCCTTTTCCGCTCCCGTCTATCCCCTCGAGCGCGACAAAAGCACCTCTTTTTTCTTCCCCCATAACCGTTACTCCATTTCCGGAAGCATCACTGCAGCGATACCCTGTAAATATAAGAATTCTTATCGATATATAGTCCGTCCCCGACAAAGAAGATGGATTCCATTTCCTGATGTTTGATCTCCGTCGGAAAATGGCGGAGCACCGCTGTCACCTTCTTCTTCTCAAGGCTGATCACGTAAATCTCCGTATCCGGATTCACCCAGTCGGAGGACATAATATACAGGCTGTTCCCTCTGAGGCACTGTCCCTGCAGCGTCAGAATGAAAGGAACCCGGAAGCTGCTCACAAAGCGGGGCTGATAGAATCCCTCCCTCACCTTTGAGGCGCTCCTTATATCCCAGGTCGACACGATCATCTCGCAGTCCCCCGGGTTGTAGAAGGTGTTCTTCGTATATCCGACCATGTAAATGAGACCGCGGGAAGCGTCCAGCACATGTCCGGCGTTATACCCCGTCTTTTCCAGCGGGAAGATATAGGACCGCAGCCTCACGGCAGAACTGTCGCTGAAGCTGTACACATTGATCATTGCCGGATTGGTCTCGGCCGTCACATAGGCATCGTGATACTGACCGGTCGGAGCGGAGACAGTGTCAAAATCAATCAGATTTCCGTGGCGGACATCCAGGGAAAACTCCCCTTTCTTTGCCCCGGAGCTGAAATCATAGAGCTGCACCGTATTGTAATTCCAGAGCTTGAAATAAGTGCCCATATCGACACCGGAGCCCTGCGCGGAGTAAGTCGTGAGGGTGCCTGCCCGCCGGATCTGCCAGGGAAGCCGCACGATTCCGTACTGCCCCTTTACCGTGACGCGGCACTTTGCCGTCCTGCCGGACTTCACCGCCCTGGCCGTGATCACCGCCGTTCCGCCTCGTAATCCCAATACTCTTCCGCACTCATCCACAGTCGCAATGAGCGGATTCGAGGAGGACCATGCGACAGGGGTGCTGCCGATCGGCGTCTTCAGCTTCGCGGCTATCGTCTTCGTCTCTCCCACATAGACAGACAGCTTTGATTTCGCCAGCTTGATCGCTTTCAGCCCGCTTCCCTTCGGCGCCGCTTTTACCGTGACAGTACAAACCGCTTTCTTCTTCCCGTCCTCCGTATAAGCGGTGATCCGGCATGTTCCCTTCTTCTTTGCCGCGACCCACCCGCTTTTCGTTACCTTTGCGATCTTCTTGTTGCTGCTCTTCCAGACCACGTTCAGATTGGCCGCATTTGCGGGAAGAACCTCCGGCACAAGCCGGGTCGCCTGACCCACATACAGGGAAATGCTGGAACGGTCCAGCTTAAGAGACTGCACGCGGATGTTCGGGCGGTCCGCATTGCTGATCACACAGTTTGTAATCCCGAGAGATCTCTCCTCCCGGGCCCAGTTCACCGTGTCCGCGCATAAAGCCGCCGGCCGCACAAAGAGGCAGGCCAGCGCCAGCAGCGTCACCATATATCTTTTTACCGGCTGTCGGTTTTTATTCACGGCCCCTCCCGTACAGGCTTGTCAGCCTCTGGAGCCGATGAAGCAGTTCATCGCTCAGGTCCTCCGCCCGCATGCGCCACATCCAGTTGCACCCCTGCGTGGACGGGTGGTTGATCCTCGCGGAATTGTCCAGATGGAGAAGGTCCTGCATCGGAATGATGCTGGTGTCCGCCACCGAGCTCATCGCCATGATCACCATCTTGTCCACGATCTCTTTTTTGTCTTCGGTCCTCACATCGAGATACTCCTTCACCTGCAGGAGCTCTTCGGGAAGGATGTTGTCAATCCAGCCCATCACGGTCTCGTTGTCATGAGTGCCGGTGTACACCACGCAGTTCGGCTGATAGCGGTAAGGAAGGTATTCCATCGCCCCCGTCGAATCCCGGGAGTCAAATGCGAACTCCAGAACCTTCATATTCGGGAATCCGGTATCCCGCACGAGTTCACGCACCGTATCCGTGACGTAACCGAGATCCTCGGCGATGATCGGCGTGTCCCCGTATTTCTCCCGGATCGCCCGGAACAGATCGATGCCGGGACCCTGTTCCCAGTGCCCGCGCTTCGCGGTGCTGTCCTCGGCCGGAATCGCAAAGAACTCGTCAAATCCGCGGAAATGATCGATCCTTATCACATCAAAGAGCTCGAGGCATTTCCCTATGCGGCGCAGCCACCAGTCATACCCCTCCTCCTTATGTTTCGGCCAGTCGTACAGCGGATTGCCCCAGAGCTGGCCGTCAGCCGAGAAGCCGTCCGGAGGAACGCCCGCCACCATGCGTATCCTTCCGCGCTCATCAAGCATAAAGAGATGCCTGTGTGCCCAGAAATCCGCACTGTCATGAGAGACATAGATCGGGATGTCCCCGATGATCCGGATGCCCTTCTCCGCCGCATAGGCGCGAAGCGCCTTCCACTCCTTCAGGAATTCGTACTGCACAAATTCATAGAAAGCGATGTCCTGCCTGTAAACCTGCGCGGCCCTTTTCAGGGCGTCCTCCCGGTAATCGCGGATTTCTTCCTCCCAGGACTCGAAGTCCGTACCGCCGTGGGCGTCTTTAAGCGCCATAAAGAGCGCATAGTCCTCAAGCCAATAGCGGTTCTCCTCTCGGAATGCCAGAAATTCCTTCTCCTCCGCGTGGCGGCTTCTTGAAAATGCCTTCTTCAGAAGGTTAGTCCGCTCCGTATACTGTTTTCCGTAGTCGATGCGGCTCTCATTTTCTTCAAGCTCTGCCGCATCACACTCCGCTTCCGTGAGCAGTCCGTCCCGGATCAGGTTTTCAAGGGAGATGAAATACGGGTTTCCGGCAAAGGTCGAAAAGGACTGATACGGCGAGTCCCCGTATCCGGTCGGACCGATCGGCAGAATTTGCCAATAGGTCTGCTTCGCCGCCGCAAGATAATCAATAAAATGGTACGCGCTCTCTGAGAAGCACCCGATTCCGTATCTGCCCGGGAGACTGAATACCGGCAGTAAGATTCCGCTTGTTCGCATTTTTAAGCTCCTTCTTAATTAGTATCTGAGTCCTCACCTTTCGCTCGCTTCACCATTTTAAAAATCACGCCCTTATACAGAAATACGCACAGGTACGAGGGAAGCGAAATGCCGAAGAAGAGGGCCAGGGGCAGGAGGGCGGTCACCTGTGTCAGGACAAATGGCACCGCGGCCATGATTGCCATCATCGCCAGAGTCCTGGGCAGGTTGGCGATAGAGAGCAGGAACGCATTCCTGAGGCTCGCACCGCAGGTATTCTCAAACCTTGCCATGAGCGGAAACAGCCACACGAAGATCATCGCGAGTATCGCCCATCCTACATAGGCCGGGATCACAAGCGCACGCTTTGAGGGATCCGAGCCGAAAAACTTATAATCTATAAAAAGAAGCACCGCACAGCCTGCGATGATCAGCCAGGGAAGCGTCGAGCCCTTCAGATTGCCGCGGAACTGCGCAAAGTAGGTCCGCACAAGAGAGCCCTCCTCCTGCTCCACCATCTGCATCATAATATAATGCATCGCAGACAGTGCCGCACCCGCCGTAACGATCGGGATGCAGCACAGGGCAGTCAGTATATTCAGAATAACAAGATTCATAAGGTCGGTCATGGCTCGCATGACCGGACCGTCCACACCAAAAATAGTTTTCATAATAATTATTGATTCATGTGTCAAAAGTGAGACCCAGGACACCCAAATCATTATTATATCTGCCGCTGACAGACGGTTATAAGATGACACTGGGGACTGTCCCCAGTGTCACCTTTGGGGAGCAGACCTAACGAATAAGCCGGTCTGTCCGAATAAGGTGACAATGGGGACTGTCCCCTTGTCATCTTCTTACAAGAAGCCTCAACCCTTAACCGCACCTTCGATCATACCGTTCATGATCTGCTTCTGGCCGATCAGGAAGATGATGATCATCGGGATAATCGCAAGAAGCGCCGCCGTCAGGATCAGATCCCACTGCTTGACGTAGGAGCCCACGAAGGACTGCACCGCCACCGGAAGCGTCTTGTACTTGCCGTTAAGACCCAGCAGCATGGACGGAAGCAGATAGTCGTTCCAGATCCACATGCCGTTCAGGATCGTCACAGTCGTAATAACCGGAGCGAGCAGCGGGAAAATGATCTTAAAGAACGTCCCCTCAGGGGAGCACCCGTCGATCGACGCCGCTTCCTCAAGGTCATAAGGCACGCCCTTGATGAAACCGGTCAGAATGAACACCGTCATCGCGCCGCCGAAACCGCAGTACGCGAAGATAATACCGGGGATCGTGGACAGCATCGGGATTCCCACGAAGTTGCCCGCATCACGGAAGGTGGAAACCAGCGGAAGCATAACCACCTGGAACGGGATAATCATGGATGCGATGAAGATCAGGTAAATCGCCGTCGCCCACTTCGTCTTGTTGTTTCTGCTGATAACCCAGCCGGCCATCGCTCCGAAAAGAGCCAGCAGCGCCAGGGAGATCACCGTGATGACAACAGAAGAGAACAGCGCTCTCCAGAAATTGAAGTTCGAGTTGTTCACCACCGAGCTCAGGTTCGAGACAAACTGGCTGAAGGAAGCACCCTTAAAGGAAATGGGACTGGACACGATATCCGCCTGAACCTTAAAGCTGTTCAGCACCACAAGGTAGAAGGGGAACAGCACGTATACAGCGATCAATATTCCCACGACTGTCAGTATAGCCGCTCTTGTTCTTCTTTCCTTTCCTACCATTACAGTTCCACCTCCTTCGCGTTCGATATGCGGACCTGAATCAGGGAGACGCAGGCAAGAATAATGAAGAACAGCACCGCCTTGGCCTGGCCGAGAGCGTAATTATTCTTCGAAACCGCAGTGTTGTAGATGTTGAGTGCCAGCATCTGCGTGCCGCTTGTCAGGTACTTGCCCATGAAGTTCGCCACGGAGCCCGTGCCGCCCGTCAAGGCAAGGTTGACGTCGAACTGCTTGAACGCCGATGTAAGCGTCAGGAAGGTGCAGATCGTAAATGTCGAGGCGATCATCGGGATCTTCACCTGGAAGAGCGTCTGTCTGGCGTTGGCGCCGTCGATCTGGGCTGCCTCAAGAACATCCTTCGGGACCTGTGTGAGGCCGGTAATATAAAGAAGCATGATATAGCCGGCGTACTGCCAGATGTAAACGACCACGATGGCCGTCATCGCCGTCGGTGTCTGGACCAGCCATGATGTCTTGGTGAGGTTGATCAGAACGTTGTTGAAAACGAACTGCCAGATATAACCAAGAACGATACCGCCGATCAGGTTCGGCAGGAAATACGCTGCGCGGAAGAACCCGTCGCCCTTGATTCCGTTGGTGCAAAGAAGCGCAAGCAGGAAAGCGATCAGGTTGACAAGGATCATATTGATCACAACGAAGACAAATGTGATCAGTATGGACCAGATGAACTGCGGATCCTGGAACATGGAAATATAGTTTCCGAATCCGACAAACTGCGTGTACTGAATACCGGTCCAGTCCGTGAAGGAGTAGAAAATACCCAGACAGAGCGGAATGATGACAGTCACGGCAAATGTGAAAAGAAGCGGGAACAGGAAGATGATATAAATCAGTCTCCTGTGATACTTAAGCGTCGGGAACAGGTAAAGGCCGAACAGCAGGGCAACTATGCCAACCACCAACATAGCCCCGCGAAATCCGTAAGCAGGCGCACCGTCTCCCATAACATCCAGCACCAGCGACGCAATGATCAGGGCAGCGCCGCCGATGATGCAGATCAATGAGAGCAGTTTGCGCGAAGCAGTATTCGCATTCATACAATCATTCTCCTAGTATAAAAATGGGGACGTCGACCGCGGTCGCCGTCCCCTGTATTGTTCCAACCTATTAGTCTGTAAGGCTGCGGATGAGCTGTCAGCTCATCCGGCTTATAACTTTTCAGTTATGAAGCGTAGTAGTCAGCAATGACGGAAGTCATAGCCTGTGTGAAGGATTCTGCATCCGGGATGCTGCCAAGAGCGAAGTCCTGATACAGCTGACCTGTCGCGTTCTGGTCGAGGCCGGCCTTGTTCTTCAGCCAATGCCATGCGGATGTCTTGCCGGCTGCCGTGTAGGAAGAGATCGTCTCAGCGAACGGATCTTCCGCGACGAAAGAGCAGGACTTGAACGGGCTGATGAAGCCGCCCTTCATAACCAGGATCTCCTGACCTTCGTCAGATGCGAGCCAGTCAAGGAATGCCTTTGCAGCGTCAGTGTTGTCATTCTGGAACACTGCCCACCAGGACGGAGAGTTTGTGAGGATCGTGTCAATGCCTTCTTCGAAAGCGTACGGAATCATGCCAACCTTGAAGTTGCCGGCCTCAGCGTACTGCTCGGCATCGTCTGTTGTCATCGTAGCGCCGATCCAGGATCCCTGTGTCACGAACGCATACTTGCCGGAAGCGAAGCCGAGGATCTGCTGGTCATAAGTGCCGGATGTAAGGAAGCCGGAATCCTTGTCAGCATACTCGTTGAAGAGCGCGATCATCTCTGCATAAGCAAGGAAACGGTCATGGTCGATCTGGCCGCCGTCAGCGAGCAGATCGGAATAGGTGGTGTCGTCGCGGGCAAGGCCTGCGTCGAGGTAGTTCGCGAAGCTGTGAGAGCCTGTGGACCAATAGAGGTTCTGGGACTCTGTGCACCAGCCGATGACTGCGGTCAGGCCGAGCTCATCCTTCATGCTGTCGAGCGTCTCGAAAGCAGCTCTCATGGATTCCGGGCCTGTGATGGAAGCGGGATCAATCCCTGCCTTCTCAAGAAGGTCTGCATTGTATGCAAGGCCGATCGCCTCGGTTGTGTACGGGAAGCCTACGAGGCCGTCTGTGCCTACATAGCCCGCGTCTGTGTCTGCAGCCCATGCGCAGTCGCTTAAGTCTGCAAGGAGGCCGTCCCAGTTGCCGAAGTCCGCATCAGATCCGCAGACAAAGATATCCGGCATGCCTGTGCCCTGATACTGCTTCTTGAGCTCGTCCTGAATGTTGACACCGCCGCCCATGGATTCGATCTCGACATGAACGCCAGTCTCTTCTTCGTACTTCGCCGCTGCTTCCTTCAGTGCCGCATCAACTTCGATCTTGCCGTTGACCAGACGAAGAGATTCGCCGTCAGCGGAGACAGTCGTTGCAAGTCCGGCGACAAGAGCGCCTGCTACCAACAGAGTCAGAATTCCTTTTTTCATAACTTCCTCCTTGATTATGTAAAAAAGTATTAGTACATCTTGTAAAAGTGTCGTCCATTTTTCATAATGAAATTGATTTCACTTTTACCTTAAAATACAAAAGATATCATAGCATTCTTTTACAGCTTTCGCAAGGGTTTAGCATGATCAATCAACAGTAATCGTTTTCGTAAATCGATTTGTGCATTCTGCACAAGGCAGTAAAAAGGACAGGTGCCGTTCCTGCGGTACCTGTCTCCTTATGTCAGCTTTGTCTCATCCGGACACAAACCGGCTGTTCAGATCTTCTTGCACAGCGTCAGCCGGTTCTCTCCGTCCTTATACTCATAATACATATCGTCGACCGACTTCTTCACCATGAAAATCCCCAGGCCGCCGATCTGCCTTTCTTCTGCGGAAAGCGTCACATCCGGATCCTCTTTTGCCAGAGGATCATAGGGCACGCCCTTGTCGATCAGGGTGATCTTTACCATTCCGCCGGAAGGATCCTTCTCCACGCGTATAACGGCATCCCCTGTTCCGGGTGCGTACGAATATGTCGCAATATTCACGAACAGCTCTTCCACTGCAATATCGAGCTGCATCTGTGCCTTCATGGGGCAGTCCATGCTCTCCAGATGCGTATTCAGAAAGTCAAGAACCAGATCAAGGTTCTCCACCTTTGCAGTTACCCGCAGCTCTTCCATGCCGATACCTCCCACACTCAAAGCGGCCGTTGTAAGCTAAAGATCAGCGCTTGTCCCTGTCCACCATCTCCAGAAAGACAAGTCCGATCAGGGCGTAGATGGCCGAAAACAGCGCCAGGATTCCCCAGCATTTCAGCAGGTTTGACTTCGTATAAGCATAATCCTTGACCTGCATCTTCTGGGCGGTATAGGTCTCAACGCGGTCCTTTATCTCCGGAATCGCCAGCACGCGCTTCAGCTTGACCAGAAAGTCCTCTTTCTCCTCAGACACGGCAGCCGCCTTTTCGGAAGTATCAGCCGCACCCGGCGCAGCGCTTTCAGCCACGCTTGACACAGCATTTTCAGCCGCACTTGACACAGCATTTTCAGCCGCACTTGACACAGCACTTTCAGCCGTCTTCCCGGCATCGGAAGCAGCATCGCCTTCTCCGGGCACGGGTTCAGAGCCGAGCGAGTCCACCGCCGTATAGATCACCGATGATTTCTGGCTGTTGTAGTCCGCCGCAATATTGATTGCGTTGATTCCCCAGTTGCTGATGGTGAAATTCGCGAGGAACTTAGCCGTCGGCCGGTTCAGCGGGAAAATGGAGCCGGCGAAAACCAGCTGCACAATCAGCAGGAACGGCATGACGGTCATCGCCGTCGTGGTCGTCCTCACGATGCAGGAGACCATGAGCGCCATCATGTCCGCGGCGTAAGTTGCGAGGAACATGCAGATGCCCGCATCAACAGCAAAGCTTCCTGTAATCAGGCCCTTATCCGGGAAATACATCCCGAAAACCTTGAAGATCACAAGAGTGATCACGACCTGCAGCAGGCAGATAATCGCCTGGTAGATCATGTGCGAAGCAAGATATGAGGAAATGTGAAGACCGGCGCGGTGCTCTCTCTTGATAATATTCCTCTCTTTGCAGACCACCTGGATGGAGTTGAACATGCCGTTCCAGATGCACACGCAGACCAGGGCCAGCGAGCCGTACTTCGTAAATTCCATGTTCCGGAACATCTTGTTTCCGAGAACATAGACGACAAGGAAAGCGATAATCGCCGCCATCGGCAGCACCTTCCAGTTCATCTCGGTATAGAACAGACGGAACTGTTTTCCCAGATAGACGGGAATCTGCTCAAGTCTCGTGCGGTACTGGGGACCGCCGGAGGCAGTCCCGCTTCCCTTGTCCGCAAGCGCCGTGGCGATCGAATCGCCTGCCGGAGCCGAATCAAGATCCTTGAATGCGGCGCGCCCCTCCTGCTTTGCGTCGCGCTCTTTCGAATACTCCTTGTATTTATTTATAAACTCGTCCGATCTGCCGGCACCGCCTTCATTCTTCGCGTTGATCAGGCGGACGACATCTTCCATCGACGGAGCTCCGAAGAAATCTCTCGCTTCCTGGATTCCTCCGTAGAACGCCAGCTGACCGATCTTCGTCTCGGTACCCTTTGCCAGAACGATGACCTTGTCGAACAGATGTGCCACGCGGTCAGGCGCATGTGTGATGACCATGACGATCCTGCCCTGGCAGGCGATCAGCCGCAGGTTCTCCATGAGCTCCGTCGCCATGATGCCGTCAAGTCCGGAATCGGGCTCGTCCAGGATAAAGAGCGAGGGAGATGCCACGAATTCCATGCAGATCGAAAGGCGCTTCTTCTGGCCGCCGGAGAGCTTGGAGACCAGCTCCTTCTCCCTGCCGGACAGTCCGAAGGTCTCGAGAACCGCTGCCACGCGCTTTTCCTTCTCCTCCTGGGGGAGGGATGTCGGAAGACGCATCTCGGCCGCATTCATCACGGTATCACCGACCGTGTCGTCCTCGCGCATCAGGTTCTCCTGGGGCACGAAGCCGATCCTGTGCTTGACCTGCCCGTAATCCCTGTAGTAGTCGAGGTCCCCTTCCTTAATCGTCGCCTTCGCCTTCTCGTAGCCGGTGACCGCATTCACAAAGGTGCTCTTGCCGGCACCCGATCCGCCGAGAATGAGAACCATATTGCCTGGCTCGATCTGCAGGTTGATGTCCTTAAGAAGGGTCACCTTCCTCAGGGCTATATGGGCGCTTCTCTCGTCGATATTGATGCTGAGTCCGCTTCCCTGCGTCGGATATCCGTAGACAAGTCCGGATCCTTCGAACACGAACTTCGTGTCTCCGATCTCGATAATGTCGTCGATGCGGATCCTGTCGCTCGATTCCACGGGTTTGCCGTTCAGCATGACATCATGTGCAACAAGCTCCGTCAGCGTCCAGTGCCCGTCCTCATAATCGAATGAGAGTGCCGCTTCATCGCCCTCGGCCTGATGGTTGGCGATCTTCACCGTGTGGCGTCCGTCATCCATGTTGATGATCTTCCAGTCTCTTCCGCTCACGAATTCCGTGAAGAAGATCGCCGTCAGCATGCGGTCGTTGGACAGGCGGATGACCGTGCCGTCGCTTAAGGGTGTCTCGGCACCACTTCCAAGGCTTTTGCCCCCGACGAATGTGAAAACATTCTCCGAGAGATTCCGGAACATCCACTGGTCGCCGTCGATATAAATCTCGCACTGCTTCTGATCCAGGAAAGGATAGGTAAGCTGAAGAGAGGACGTCGTAAAGACCTCCATGTCGCACTGGCCCCTGACCGTCGCTCTGTTGAAAATGACATACTGGCGCGGCTTTTCCTGACCTTCAAAAAAGATCAGTCCCGCAGGAATTCTCTTACCGTTTCCGCTCCGCATCATGACACTGCCCTCTCAATAATTTGGTTTAATTCTTTAAGTTCGTCGGCAATAACCGGATTCTGTAGCAGCCCCACGGCCGTCTGTGAGATCTTCTGTCCTTCCTCCGACTCCAGATACTCCGTGAGTTCTTCTCCCGTCTTGGATACGAGCGCCACAGCCTCCATTATGACAGGCGTAAGCTTCTGATCCAGGCCCAGTGCCTCCAGAACCTTTGCCGCAAGATCCGGTTCATTCCGCACAAAATCCAGAGCCCGTGTGAAAATATACTGCGCAAGATCCCTCACTTCCTGGTATGAAATCAGATGCTGGAAGTCCTCCGATGTGAAGAGCTTGCGGATTGCTTCGATATCCTTCTCAACCGCTTCCTGGTCAATATCAAACGAAGAATCCCCTATGTCAACAGCATACGACTCCTCTGTATCCGTACCGCTTTCCGTTTCCCGGATCTGTCCTGAATCCGCGCCTCCTGCCGCATCGCTTTCTGCTTCCGAAGCTGTCCCGGAAACCGTGCTCACGGCGGTCTCCGCGGAGGACACTGAATCATAATCCCCTGATACGCCTGTCAGGGCACCGAAAAACGAGCCGGTTATAAGCAGGCTGATCAGACAGCCTGCCGCAATCCGTCTCTTCATCCCACACAACCCTCCATAAAAAGCCGAACTTAATGTCCGGCCGCAAAAGTATTTATTCAATCGTAAGAATGTCAGAGAAACCGGTCACTTCAAAGACTTCCATCACGTCGGAAGAGACGTTCGTGACGCGCATCTTTCCCTGCTTGTTCATCGTCTTCTGCATGGAAAGCAGAACGCGGAGTCCGGCACTGGAGATATAGTCAAGCGTCTTTAAGTCAATGGTAAGCTCGGTGATGCCGTCAGAGGCTTCCTTCCACACACCTTCAAGATCCGGAGCTGTCGTTGTGTCCAGTCTCCCTTCCAGAGCGATGGTGAGTGCACTGCCTTCAGCTGTCTTTGTGATATTCAACATGTCTTTCTATCCTCCCTATCTGTCTGCGTTATCATGCGGCCAGTATACTCGCCGCTGGCACACTTTTCAATATATTAACAAATCATCGGGGCATTTTCAATAATGCGTTCCGTTCACGGCGCGCTTTTTTCCCCCTCCCCCAATACCATCTGGGCACCGATGAGGAGAGATACTACATACCAGACCGCCATCAGCACGAGCAGAAGGTAGATATTCCTGAGTACATTCGGCGTAAGGAGCAGAAAATAGCCGGCGCAAAGAGCAAAGAGCGCCGCCCACCAGAAAGACCTCACGCGGATTCCGGTACATTTTCCTATAACCATCACCGTCACGAAAACGGAGATCTGTGTGATGCACTTCATGGCAAGCTGCAGAGGCACCATAGTCGGCCTGGATCCGAACTGCAGATACAAAAACTCGCTGGACAGGAACCCCAGAAACCCCAGAAGGAACAGGACGGCCGCAAAAACCGCAGTTTTCCTGTTCGTATCCAGGAAAGTCTTTATTCTGGAAGGAATCAGTTCCTCAAAATGGCAGTTGATAAACGCCCCCGCAAGCAGGATATAAAAAATGCAGTACATCCAGAGCATAAAGAGCGCGATTGTCGCGAAGCTTCCGTAAAAGCGCGTGATAGTATTGGAGTGGTTCATATAGATGCGGAATCCCACGGAACACACAAACCAGAACGAGGAAGCCAGAAATGCTCCCGGGAACTGCGCCGCGAACTTTCGTTTACCCGAAGGCAAAAAGGTGTACATCAGCTCAAAGGACAGGATTCCGATCACCAGCACGACAATAAAGTTGAGAAATGTCACTACGGGGCCCCGAATCCTGATTCCGGGAAAAATTCTGCTAAGGAAGGTCAGAATCCCGCCGCTGAAGATCAGATAAGTCAGGGCGGATAAAAATAAGATGAATATGAACACGAAGACGACGGAGATGACGATAATCTTCACAAATCCGCGCTCTTCCTTTGCTCCGTACATATCGTTGAGCCCGTTAATGATGGCAGTGATTCCCCGCGAAGCAGTCCACAGGAGGGCGATGAGAGAGACGGACAGGGCGACGGAGCCATTTTCAAAAGCTTCTTTTACAACCACCTCGATCACCTCTCCCGTGCCTGCAGGAAAGATCTTCAGGAAGGCATTG
>CACZQS010000183.1 GCA_902783325.1 uncultured Lachnospiraceae bacterium | reverse complement strand
GAAATATGGCTCCTGCAGCGGAATTCGCTCTCTTTCAGCTCTTTGGCCCATCTTCCTTATGATGCGGCATATACTCAATACAGAGAAGCTGGTTGATATGATACCTTTTCTAGAAGTTGTTATCGTCTTGATAACCAAGTATTAACTGTACCGGAGTCAGAAAAGGTTTTCTCGTCGGGAACTGCCAGGCTCTGCCGTTCTGTATTGAGGGGATCCGTAGATCGGTGTTCCTAAAGTGTCCAACGGCACTCCCTCCTTTTTTCTTGTGGTTCTCCCTGCCATTTACGCTTCTTCATCTTCGTCTCGACTGATTCAATGACTGCTTCGGATTCTTAAGGATAAAACGAAAAAACTTATGATCCGGAAGCTTCTTAAAAATGGCCTTGGAGTGTTGTCAACAGTTCTGTTCTCTTGAAGAAGTACTTTCTTCTTTCGTTTTGTTGAACATACTATAACGCATGCACGGGAAATTGTCAATATATTTATTTAAGAAATCCTATTTTTATGTCTCAATCGCGCTAAATTGAGTCAATTGTCTGATTTTTTACAAATAATAGGAACAGTTTATTCAACTTAAAAATATGACAACGGGGACCGTCCCCATTGTCATATTTGTTTACATAACTCAGTTGTTCCTGTAGTAATTGATGAGGCAACCGTCCAGAATGATTTCCCTCTCCGTATCCGTCAGTTCCCCGAGCGCCATCTCAAATGGCTTAAGGGTTCCGCCGTCCACGGCAAAGGCTTTGACATGAGATGCTTTCTGCTCCACCACTTTCCGGATGTCCGGAATAAAGATCCAGCTTCCGTTCGAGAACGGGAGCTCTCCCTCTCCGATCAAAAACGGCAGCATGCCCCAGTTGATCAGATTCGAGCGGTAGCGCTTGGTGGCGTATTCGTTCGCGATATTGGCCCAGCCTCCCAGAACCTTCTGGCAGGAGGCGGCCTGCTCGCGGGCGCTTCCGTCGCCGGGCTTTACGGCAAAGATCACGGAGCCGATTCCGGTATCCGCGAAGCTTACGTCCGTGCCGTTTTCCTTAACCGCCGCAAGAACGGGCGCGATCTCGGGCAGGGTATTTACGACAGCCTCTCCTCCAGCATCCGACAGCCTGGCCGTCTCGCCTCTTTGCACCTCCTTCGCGCGCCCCACATAAGCGGGATCCTTCCTCGACAGCGCGAATTCGGCGAGGCGGAGCGGATTGGAGCGGTAAGAAGAGGTCTCTCCGGACGGAATCAGCTCATCCGTCGTAGTCACCGCGTCATGAATCTCGGACACGACCTTCAGAAGCAGGTTCTCCGGCAGGGCGGACATCTTCGGCCAGTCCTTGATATTCGGCCCGAGGATCAGTTTCGTCTCCGGGTCCGGAATGCCCTTGCTGTCAAACACCCGGTTCTCATAGATCGTCGAATCGAAGAAATACGCCGGCCGCGTATAGGCGCCCGCATATTCCGCCGCGCTTGTCAGCCTTCCCTCATTCGCCGCGGTCGCCGCGATGGATCTGGCATCCATGAGCGCCACAGAAGAAATCTGCCCTTCCTGTACCTTGGAGCCCTCCCGGTTCGGGAAGTTCCGCGTCGAGTGCCGGATGGAAAATGCGTTGTTGGCAGGCGTGTCGCCGGCCCCGAAGCAGGGTCCGCAGAATGCAGGCTTGATCACTGCGCCGCTCTCAACAAGGGTTCCGAGCGCTCCGTTATTCATCAGCTCTTTGTAGACAGGCATGGAGGCCGGATATACATTCAGTGTGAAAATGCCGCTGCCGATGCTTCTGCCTCTCAAAATATCCGCCGCATCGCAGATGTTCTCGAAGCCGCCGCCGGCGCAGCCCGCGATGATTCCCTGGTCCACGATGAGCTTCCCGCCTTTGAGCTTCCCGGTAAGATCCACCTTCACCTTGTCCCCGAAGGAAACCTTTGCGCGCTCCTCGGTCTCTTTGAGTATGTCATAGGGATTCGCGCACACTTCGTCGATCGTGTAGACACAGCTCGGATGATAAGGCATCGCAATCATCGGCGGCACCGCACTCAAATCCACTTCCACGCAGCCGTCGTAGTAAGCGGTATCCGAGGGAGCAAGGGACCTGAACGCCTCTTCCCTTCCGTGAATCCGGAAGTATTCCTCTGTCTTTTCGTCCGTCTGCCAGACGGAGCTTAAGCACGTCGTCTCCGTCGTCATGACGTCAATCCCGATCCGGAAATCCATGGAGAGATTCCTGACACCGGGACCCACGAATTCCATCACCTTATTCTTCACGTAGCCGTTCTTAAAGACGGCACCGATAATCGCCAGGGCAACGTCCTGCGGTCCGGTTCCGGGACACGGCGTCCCTTTCAGATACACCGCGATCACTTCGGGCATCCGGATATCATAGGTGCGGCCGAGCAGCTGCTTGACCAGTTCCGGTCCGCCCTCTCCCATGGCCATCGTCCCCATCGCCCCGTAGCGGGTGTGGCTGTCGGAGCCGAGGATCATCTTTCCTCCGCCCGAGAGCATCTCCCTGGCATACTGATGGATCACGGCCTGCATCGGCGGCACGTAGACCCCGCCGTATCTGCGCGCGGCGGTGAGCCCGAAGACGTGGTCGTCCTCATTAATCGTCCCGCCCACCGCACACAGCGAATTGTGGCAGTTGGTCAGCACATAGGGAACCGGGAACCTCTCCAGTCCCGAGGCGCGGGCCGTCTGGATAATCCCGACGTAAGTGATGTCGTGGGAAGTGAGGGCGTCAAACTTTATCTCAAGATTCTCCATATTCCCGCTGACATTGTGAGCCTCCAGGATGCGGTAAGCAATTGTGCCCTTTCTCGCTTCTTTTGCATCTTCCGCTCCCTCAGAGGCGGCAATCACGCCGTTTTTCAGAAAAATGCCTCCGTCGTGCAGTCTGATCATAATTGTCT
>CACZQS010000182.1 GCA_902783325.1 uncultured Lachnospiraceae bacterium | reverse complement strand
TTATTGTTCTCGGACCCGATTTTGTAATCTCGCTTCTTACGTCCTTCGGACATAAGAACCGAGAACAAAATCTGGCTCCTCTATAAGTACAAGCTTATTTCATAAATGTATCTTCTCTGTGAAAAATGGTTCCTGTCATACCGTCACTCTCGTCCCGTCGATATCTCCGCGGGCGGCGCGCTCGATGCTGTCACGGCCGTCCAGTTTAAAGACCAGCATGGACACCCGGTTTTCCTTGGCCATCACCGCCGCAGCCCCGTCAACAACGCCGAGGCCCTTCGCCACGACCTCATCGATCGTGATCGTATCAAAGCGCTTCGCATCCGGGTTGACATTCGGATCCGAGTCGTAGACACCGTCAACCGCCTTGGCGAGCAGGATCTCATCCGCCTCCATCTCGATCGCCCTTAAGACGACCCCCGTATCAGTTGAGAAGTACGGGTGTCCCGTTCCTCCCGCAAAGAAAACGACCTTTCCGGCTTTCAGCGCCTCCACGGCTTTGTCTTTGGAAAAGAGTTCGGTGAAGGAACCGACCTGAAACGGCGTCATGACGACCGTCTGCATCCCGAGCGAACGGAAAATCTCCGAGGTATAAATGCAGTTCATCACGGTTGCAAGCATGCCGATCTGGTCCGCGTGCGTGCGCTCGATCGCTCCCGATGAACGGCCGCGCCAGAAGTTTCCTCCTCCGATGACAATTGCCGTCTCGATTCCTTCATCAACAATCGTCTTCACCTGTCTTGCCACGCCCAGCACTGTCGCTTCATCAAAGCCGGTGCGCTTTTCTCCTGCAAGTGCTTCGCCGCTGAGCTTCAAGAGTACCCGTCTCATACGTGCCCTCCCCTCAATCAGAATAGCATACATTATAACACATTATTGCAATGGTATGTTAAGAAAAAACCCGCCCCCTTCTAAGGGACGGGCAGTCATTCTTTTTACTCAAGAAACTTTTTGAGCTCATCCATAAAAGTTTCTACGTCCTTAAATTCGCGGTATACACTTGCGAAGCGGACATAGGCCACGGGATCAAGATTCTTGATGCGGCTCATGACCATCTCTCCGATCTCGGTGCTCGGAATCTCGCGGTCGCCGCGGGAAGCAACTTCGCTCTCCACGGAATCCACGAGCTCCCGGATCTGCTGGGCAGAAACCGGTCTCTTGTGGCAGGCGCGGATCACGCCGGATTCGATCTTTGAGCGGTCAAAGATCTCTCTGGTCTTATCTTTCTTTATGACAACGAGCGGAACCGTCTCAACGCGCTCATAAGAGGTAAAGCGCTTGCCGCAATCATCGCAGACCCTTCTTCTCCTGATCGACGCGTTGTCATCGACTGGACGGGAATCCACGACTCTGGTATCCGGGTTGCCGCAATACGGGCACTTCATCAGTGAGACCTGTTCTTAAGGAAATCCGGAATCTGGATATCCTTCCTCTCAACCGTGCTCTGAACCTTCGGCTGCTGCAGCGTCATCGGAGCTGTCTGGGCCTTGGGTGCTTTCTGGTTGAGGAACGACGGGCTCGAGAAGGAAGCGAAGGTCTTCGGAGTGTTGTCCACTCTGGAACGCTCCTGCTGCCGGGCTGCGGCCTTCTCCTCTTTCGCCTTCCTTTCATTGTCCTGGAGCCCCGTAGCGATCACGGTGATGCGGCACATATCTACATCCGTATCGTCGTACATGGCGCCGAAGATAATATTCGCCTCATCTCCTACCATCTGCTGCACGTAGCTGGCGGCGTCATTCGCATCCATCAAAGAGATATCGCCGCGAATATTGATGATCACGTTCTTGGCCCCGGTGATCGATGTCTCGAGCAGCGGGCTCTCCACCGCCTGCTGGACGGCTTCAAGTGCCTTGTCATCGCCCTTGGCTTCACCGATGCCGATATGCGCGATGCCGCCGTTCGTCATGACCGTCTGGACATCCGCAAAATCGAGGTTGATCAGCGCCGGCTGATTGATCAGGTCCGTGATGCCCTGAACCGCCTGCTGCAGAACCTCGTCCGCTTTCTTAAGGGCCTCAGGCATCGTCGTCCGGCGGTCAACGATCTCAAGAAGACGGTCGTTCGGGATCACGATCAGTGTGTCCACGTTTGCAGACAGTCTCTCGATACCGCGGAGCGCGTTCTCCATGCGCTTATTCGCTTCAAAGCGGAACGGCTTCGTGACGACGCCGACCGTGAGGCAGCCGAGCTCCCTGGCGATCTTTGCCACTACGGGCGCACCGCCCGTGCCTGTGCCGCCGCCCATGCCGCAGGTAACAAATACCATATCCGCGCCGGAGATCGTCTGGCGGATCTCCTCTTCGCTTTCATTGGCCGCCTGCTCGCCGACTTCCGGCTTCGCTCCGGCGCCAAGACCTTTCGTGACTTTCTCACCGATCTGTACAATCGTAGGAGCCTTGCACAGAGAAAGGGCCTGCTTATCCGTGTTGACCCCCACAAATTCGACGCCGCCTATCGTCTCATCGACCATGCGGTTTACTGCATTATTACCCGCGCCGCCTACGCCGACTACGATTATACGGGCCTCGGATTCAGCTTCATTCGATGTAATCTCTAACACAATGCTTCTCCTCTATATACATTAATCTAAATTTGCTCATAACAGAATAATCATATAGTGTTTCGAAACGAT
>CACZQS010000181.1 GCA_902783325.1 uncultured Lachnospiraceae bacterium | reverse complement strand
CTGGCTTCCGTCATCTCGCTCGTGACGAATTCACCCGCAAATCTGCCCCGCTTCATGATGATGCCCCGGTTGCAGTTATCCAGGATCTCGGGAAGATCGTCGGAGATGATGATGACGCCGATTCCCTGCTCCGCCAGCATCCTCGTGTACGCGTAGATGTCCGCTTTCGCCCCGACGTCAATACCGACCGTGGGGCTGTTGAGGATCAGGACCTTCGGTTTCGTGGACAGCCACTTGGCCAGCACCACCTTCTGCTGGTTTCCTCCGGACAGGGCCTGGGCCGGGAGTTCCGTGGAAGGAGTCTTTACTTTGAGTTCCTTCACCCACTCCTCGGAACGGGCGCGGACGCCCGCGTTGTCAATCAGTCCCGCCTTGTTGAGATTCCGCTCTATGACGGCAGAAATCATATTTCTGGAGATCGTCTGCGGCATGAAGAGCCCTTCTGTGAGGCGGTCCTCAGGGACATAGGCGATTCCCGCGTTGATGGCGTCCTTGACATTTTTCAGATGAAGCTCCCTGCCCTCCAGGAAGATCTGTCCCTCGTCAATCTTCTCCAGATTGAAGAGCGATCTGGCCAGCTCGCTCCGGCCGGATCCCAGAAGACCGGTGATGCCTAAGATCTCCCCGGCATAGAGCTTAAAGGAAATATCCGCAAACAGATCCTTGATTCCGATTCCCTTCACTTCGAGAAGCGGTTCGGATCCGGTCTTTTTCACTTCAAATTTCTCATTCTCGATCTCGCGTCCGGTCATGTAGTAGATAAATTTCTTCCGGTCGAATTCCCTGATCGGGCCCTCGATGACTTTCTTTCCGTTTCGTAGGATCACGAGCTCCTCGGCAATCTCGTAGACTTCTTCGAGCTTATGGCTGACGAAGATCACGGAAATGCCTTTTTTCTGCAGATCCCGGACCACCTTAAAGAGAGAATTGACCTCATTCTTTGTCAGAGCGGTCGTCGGCTCATCCATGATGAGGAGCCGCGCGTTCTGCAGCAGCGACCGGCAGATTGCCACCAGCTGTTTGCTGGCGACCGGAAGATCCGCCAGGACCGCGTCAAGATCCATCCTGACATTGATCATGTCAAGGGCCTGCTGGGCGCGCTTCTTCACATTCTTCCAGTTCACAAACTTCTTCCCGTCAAGCCGCTCTGCCGACAGAGCGATGTTCTCCGCGACCGTCAGGTTCGGGAAGATCGCAAAATCCTGATAAATGACCTGGATGCCCAGGTCGATGGCCTGCTTCGGAGTGAGGTGGGCGTACTGTTTTCCGTCGATTTCAATCGTGCCCCTGTCCGGGCGGTAGAAGCCCGATATGATCTTGATCAGCGTGGACTTGCCGCCTCCGTTCTCACCCGCAAGGCACAGCGTCTGTCCCTCCCGGATCTCGAAATCCACATCCCTCAAAGCGTGCACGCCGCCGAAGGAAATAGAGATTCCGTTTAGCTTTATGAGTGTCTTACCAGCCATGCCGTACATCCTTTCCGTTCTCTGGTTTCTCCGCTAATCCCTTACTTGAAAAAGGGACTGTTATGTTTTTGTCCCATAACAGTCCCCGGGGTGAACAAACTGATCAGAAATCGTACTCGTCCATGTTGTCCTTGTCGACATCGATCCAGGCCTGGCCGTAGAGGACCTTCGCGCCCTTGTCATTTTCCTTAAGAAGGAGGCCCTGATAGCCTTCCGCCTCAAGATCCATGCCGTCTGTGATTTCCTCGCCCTTGAGAAGCTTAAGAGCGATTTCATTCATGGCATAGCCTGCAAGAGCCGGATCCCAGAAGGAGATCTTGTCGATCGCGCCTGTCTCAAGATACTGGCCTGCGACGGATACGAGGGATGTGCCGATGCAGTATGTGGAATCCTGGAGGCCCATCTCCTCGATCGCACGTGCAGCGCCCGGAATATCGGTCATAGCGGAGCCCTGGAAGCCTACGATATCAGGATCGCTCTGAAGGAGCTGCTTTGTGATGTTGTAAGCGTTCTCGGAGTCCTCTGTGGTCTCATTCTTGTTGGAAACAACTTCCATATCCGGATAGTTCTCTTCCTGATACGCAACAGATGCATCAACCCATTCATTGTGGGAGGTAGCTGTCAGGGAGCCGACATAGGTGGTGTATTTGCCCTTGCCGTCCATCATCGGTCCAAGCTGCTCTTCCATGAAGTGTCTGCCGTAAGCCGCGTTGTCAAATGCCTCGATATCGTAGTCAGCATTCTGAACATCGGATGCTTCGTGTGTGATCACGACAATGCCCTTGTCGCGGGCTTCCTGGAGGACCTGCTCAAGAGACTCGGTGGAGTTCGGAACGACGCAGATCGCGTCGGCGCCTGCATCCATAGCCTCACGGATCTTCTGAACCTGTGCAGCGGGATCCGCTGTCGTGTCGCCGATCTGGTAAGCGTCAACGCCTGTGTCTTCCGCAAACTTCTGGACGCCTTCCTCCATGCGGTCAAACCACGCAACGCCGGTCAGCTTGACAATCGTGACAATCGTGTAGTCGTTGTCTTCTTCAGCTGCGACTGTGCTCACGGCACCTCCGATCGTTCCTGCGACCATCGCTGCGGCAAGCATAAGGGACATCAGTTTCTTTTTCATAGAGCATACCTCCTTGTAAAAAGAATAGAGAATGGTATCAGTGACACCTGCCATAAAAGAGCTTAGAGTTCCTTTAAAGCGGATGTTACGTTCTTAAGATTAAAGGAGACCTCTCTCCCGTCCGGCCTTTGCGATGGCTTCCGCCATTTCCCGCACGCGGACCGCCGGAGACGGCGCCTTGAGGATGCCTGAGGTGGCACCCGTCCCGTCTGCTCCGAGACGGATCACATTATAGCAGTCATCCGCTGTCGTCACGCCCGACGCGATCATGACCAGCACATCCGGGTTGATCTCGTGGAGCGCCTTGACGGTGTCGATCGTATAGGAATCATCCGCGACCTGGCCCGTGCCGATGAGATCCGTCGGCTCGGCCAGAACGGCGTCCGCTCCCAGGCAGCAGGCGGCTTTTGCTTCCGTCACGCTGTCCGCGCACACGATGGTAAACATATCCAGCTCCTTAGCCCTCTTCACACAGGCATAGAGCTCTGTCAGCGTCTTTGTGTTCTCCGCGTGGTTCAGGAACACCGCCTCCGCCCCGGCTTCCCTGAGGGATTCCGGCAGCACATGGCCCATGCCGCGTCCCGGTTTTAAGGGATCCATGGACTGGGCGCAGACGATGACGTGCTTCGTGTTCTCACGGATCAGCCGGATGTCCGCGAACGGACAGGTAAAGAGAACCGGTATGCCGACGGCTTCCGCCGTCTCATCGGCCGCCTTCGCCAGCTCAAGTGACTTCTGCCCGTAGAGATAGGACTTCGGATTCACAACTAAAAACGGACTTTTTACCTTCATCTCACTCACCCATCACGATGATGCTGCATCGCCTTGTGCGCTCGCGCGTTCTGTCGAAGTCTACAAAGTATACATATCCGGTCGGTCCCACGGCGAGCTTCCCGTCATCCACCTCAAGCGTCGCGCTTGACCCCAGAATCGATGCTTTCAGGTGTGCGTCGCAGTTGAAGAGCGCGGTCCTGTCCCCTCCGGGCAGATAGGATGCCGCATCCGGCCAGCTCTCTACGGCTTCGTAATGCTTCTCACCCGGATAGAGATAGGTCTCCTCCGAAGGGGGCTCCGTCTGATCCGGAATGATCTTCCCGAGGATCTTGTTGAGATCCCTCTGCAGATACTCCGTCCCGTCCGGAAGAACGTCATGGACATACTCTTCAAAGAACACCGAACAGGTCGTGTGCGGTGAGATCACAGTCACGATTCCGTTCCGTATACCGGAATTCGCAATCGCCGCCCTCACCTCAGCCGTGATATTGACGAAGGTCGGTGTGATTCCATGGGACTTTATCTGTATTTTTTCCTTATATACAGCCATATGGCGCCTCCACTTTCGTCTATTTCCATTCGAAGTGAAAAGCAAAACTATATGTTTCTAGTGATATTATATAATTAGCTTGTCAAAAGTACAAGACAAAAAAAGATGACAATGGGGACTGTCCCCATTGTCATAATTGTTTACATAATATTATTTTGCGTATTTCTGAATGAATTCAACGCACTTGACGTGTCTCGACCAGAAGATTGAGTCGCCGACCTGCGCGCTGCTCTTGGAATCGCTCTGGTCCTCCTTCAGCGCGGCCATAATGGTATCCAGCGTATAGCTCCGCTTCGCCTTGCACTTGTCGAAGATTCTCTTCGCCGCGTTCGGCCCGCCGAGGTGGCGGATCTCACAGTACATGAACGTCGCCCATGCGTCACTGGTGTACAGGCTCTTGCAATCCGCAACATAGGACTGCATATAGGTCTTGAACAGCTCGTCCTGGCACTTCTTGCCGATATCCGAGGTAATCAGCGCGATCAGCACTGATTTTTCTGCCGCACTCGGGTTCCATCTTGTCTCGACCCAGTTTTTCTTCAGGGCATTTACGATCAGCTTTCTTTTATCGATCGCTAAAAATGCCGTCTTATCCTTGTTGTAGATATTCTGGATGAGTCTTTGTCCCTCGTTGCCGTAATACTGCGCCCAGCCGAGGGTGATCGTCACTTCGTTGGCCGTGCTGGTTGCGGGTCCCGCATACGCTGCATAGTCCCTGTTGCCGTATACCTGTCCGCCGGATTCCACGGCGCCGATGATATTCGTCAGGATATCGTAGTCGCTCTCCTTCCAGGACCTGGAGGACACGGCGTAATTCGTGCTGTCCGGATCTTCGTCGAACAGTTCGATGTCATCATTTTCCGAGCTCAGGAATTTTATGATCTCGTCCTCGGTCTCAAGAATCGCGCTCGAAATGTCGGCTTTTGCCTTGGACTTCTGTGTGACCGAAATCTTCTTAAGCTTAAATTTCTGTCCCTTCTTGCCGCTGTATTTGTTGATAAAGATGTTGGTTTTGTTCTTGTTCTTATTGCCCTTTACGCTCAGAGCCTTTCCGGAAGCGGCATTTTTGAATACGTAATAGCCGCCGCTTGCCGTAATCGTCCATTTCTGTCTGGCATTTCCCTCATAAGAGTGCTGCCTCACGTTGGATTTGTTCTTCTTGCCCGCCGCCTCTAAAACCATACCGGACTTCTGGTTGGTGATCGTATAGAGACCGTCCTTCCCCTTGCTGATCAGGAAGATCTGGCTGGACGCGCTTGTCGTCTTCTGGAGGAGGACATTCGCTCCGGACTTCGTGGACGCTCCGCTGACTGTTACAGCCTTCGAGGACGCGCACTGCGGAGTCAGGATATAATAGCCTTCACTCACATCCGCGGACACCGCGGCTGACCAGACAATCATGATACTGATAAACAGCAATACATACTTCTTCATAAAAAAGGAAGACCCCCTTTCTTAGGTCTTCCCCATTGTAATAGATTCGTAACAATTATGCAATATCTTTTTTGCGATTTTTTTTCTAATCAGTTCCTGTGACCGCTGTCGCTGTAAACTTCCCTGTATCTTGCGGCAAATGAAGGCCTCTGTCCCGCCATATACAGATGTGACTGGTCACCTATGCGGAGCGTCCGGAAATACGCCTCTCCCTGCTTTCTTTCCTCTGTGACAACCTCCGTGACAGAACTCGGAAGCATGCACAAAAACTGCAGCGGGAAAAATGGCGATGAACCCCAGAGTATGGAAAGGAGCACCGAGCTGATCCCGAAATGGCAGAAAAACGTCAGTGTTTCCTCCGTCTCCCTCTCCACGCGGAAAAGGCCTCGTCCCTCATTCACATATCCGTGCTCTTTAAGAAGCGCCTCAAATTCCTCTTTCACATGGTCGTAGATCGGAAGCATATCCGACAAAGCCGCGACGTCGGACTTGCGCCAGAGCACCGGATCCATCAGCTCCGGGTGTTCCGCCACATAGCGGGGCATCATATCCCATACATAGATATTCCCGTATGTGCCGTCCTCCTGCCTCGCGTGGGGAAATCCCTTCTGAAGGTCCTCGTTGTCCCCGACAAAGAGCCTGGCAGGGAACTCCCGGAGCCAGTCACACTCCCTGGCCTTTTCTCCCAGCGCCTCAAGTGAATAGGAAGCCGTCTTCCGCGCCCTGCCCAGAGGCGACACGAACAGCGTACCGGGATGAAGTTCCCGGATCAGCGCCGACAAGGCCTGTGCCTCCTCGTTTCCTTTTTCCGTCAGGGAATCAATTGTGTAGTCCGGATCGCCGTGCCGGATAAAAAGCAGCCGCATATTTTTTATCCTTTACTTATCCCATGCGTGCTTTCCGGCTTCCAGATCCTCACGGATCTCGCTCACCCGCTTGTCTGTCAGCTTATACCAGAACAGCGGGATGCAGGAAACCACCGCAAGAATCGCCGGAAGCATATTGACCATGAAGTTGATGCCCATCTTGGTGGACGCGGTCTGCTCCACATTCGGAACATATCCCACCGCGAACAGAAGCATGACCACGGGAGCACAGAGCGCCGTCGCCAGCTTCACGCCGAAGCTCAGCATGGAAGCCGCGAGGCCTTCCTGTCTCTTTCCCAGCTTCCAGTCGCCGTATTCCAGGGAATCGCCGACCATGCCGTAGCAGATCGCCGGAGCGCCGAATCCGAGAGAGCCGATGAAGGATGCACCGATGAGGAATATCGGATTGTTCGTGGGATTCAGGAACAGCGCAAGGAATCCGAGCGCCATAATGCCGTTCATGATCAGCATGTAGTTGCGCTTGCCGAATACCTTGGTGCCCCACGGAACCGTAAGCGTGCCCACCAGCTGGCCGACTGTCATCGCCGTAAACATCGTGGAGATATACTGCGGACCGCCGACGACGTAGATGACATGATAGACAAGGATGCCGTAGCGGCCGGTGACGCAGATCGTGCCGATAACCGTGCAGATGACGACGATCAGCAGCTGGTCGTTCTGAACGAGTCCCTTCATATTGCTTATGAAACCTGATTTCTCTGCAGAGGCACCACTGTGAAGCTTGTCCGTATAAGTCTCTTTGCAGATCGCCGCGCAGGCCCAGAAAATCGGGATCAGAGCGATCGAGAAGATCACAGTCGCCACAAAGTAGCCGTGTCCGTCCGCCACTGCCTCTCCGGCTTCATTTACCGCAGAGCTGAAATGCAGAATCAGCGGCATCGCGACCAGCGAGAGGATAATTCCGATAATGGAAGCGCCGGTGCTGCGGGCTGTGGCAAGCAGCTGGCGCACGCGGGAATCCACCGCAATTACGTTCAGCATCGCCTGATAGGCAATAGAGCAGGCGGTATATGCCATCCCCGCAAGGATGTAGCAGATTCCGCAGAGAATAACCTTGGCCATTCCCTGCACAGGGAACACGGTAAATGTCAGAATATTAAAGATCGCAAGGAACGGCGGTGCAAACATCAGATAAGGCCGGAACTTGCCCCAGCGCGTGTGCGTCCGGTCCGCAATCTGACCCATCATGGGATCGTTGATGGCATCCCAGATCCTGGCGATCAGGACAATCGCGGAAATGGCGGCGCCGGACAGTCCCACAATATCCGTATAGAAGATGTTCAGATAGTTGTTGATCATGTACCAGCTCATCTGGCATCCTACTTCTCCCAATCCGTAGCCCACCAGGAGCTTGGGGCTTGCCTTCTCCCGGTTCGCAGCCTTAGATTTCGCTTCACTCATATCAAAGCCTCCTCCCTCATGTTTCTTTGGTCCGGTCCCGGCTGCATGTGTAAGCTGTCTAGTATTGCCCCGCTCAGAACCACACAGAAATAAAAAGCTGTTACATAACCAATTATAAAGGACGCTCACATTACCGTCAATATTCATGGCTTTTGGCATTTTTCATAGCATTGTCTGTCTATTTTTTACAACCCTTCAAAATCTCTCCGTCAGGAGAAAGTAACTATAATAAGAAGGCCGCCCGGGCGGACGGCCTTCCTGCTGATTCCTGATATTCACGGATACCTCGCATGCATATACTATGTGAATTGGCAGTTGATCGGGTTTTCTTATCGTATACTCCGCCGCGTCTTGCATGAATCTTTTGTGTATCTGTACTGTATCTTTTTTGTATTCCTTTACAGATTCTTATATGTATTATATTTGTATTACCGCAAGGCAGTCTTTCTTTTTTTATGACTGGTATTCCTCTGCGATCTGCAGGAGGCTCCTGACATTCCGGGGTATATCGCCTTTAAACACCGCACTGCCGGCAACAAAGGAATTGGCGCCGGCCTCAAGGGCATCCCGGATCGTCTCCTCCTTGATGCCGCCGTCCACCTGAATAAACAGCTCTCTTCCCTGCTCATCAGAAAGCTTCCTGAGGGCGCGCACCTTATCCATCATGTCATACATGAATTTCTGTGCCCCGAATCCGGGCTCCACTGTCATCACAAGAACCATATCCACCTGGTCCAGATAAGGAAGAATTACCTCAAGAGGTGTACCGGGCTTCAGCGAGATTCCGACCTGCTTCCCAAACTTACGGATCTCTTCGATCGTCGCTTTCGGATCCTTCGCCGCCTCCACATGGAAGGTAATGCCGTCCGCCCCGGCCTCCGCAAACTCCTTCACATACCGGACCGGCTCCTCAATCATAAGATGCACGTCGAAAAAGAGGTCCGCCGCCTTCCGGATCGAGCTCACCACCGTAAGGCCGAATGACAGATTCGGCACAAACATCCCGTCCATGATATCCAGATGCAGCCACTTCGCTCCGCCTTCCTGCACCTTTGCAATCTGCTCTCCCAAAATGCAAAAATCCGCTGCCAGTATACTGGGCGCTATGACGTACTCCATACTTTAAGCCTCCTTAATCCGCAGTCTCTTTGCCCCGGTGCCTGAAAGCATCCTCAGGCATCACTTATACTTTCGCTTCTCCGCTTCTTTCAGCTCGTCATAGAGATACCGGTAATGCTCATACCTCTCGGCGCTGATCTTCCCGCCCTCTACGGCTTCCTTCACGGCGCAGCCCGGTTCCGCAAGATGCGAGCAGCCCTGATAATAGCACTTTCCCAGATAAGGCCGGAATTCTTCGTAACAGTCTTCCAGCTCTTCCTTCGGCATATCCGCTGTATCCAGGGCCGAGAACCCCGGCGTGTCGAAGAGAAAAGAATCTGCGCCTATATAGATGAGCTCGCTGTGCCGCGTCGTGTTCTTTCCGCGCGAGAGCTTCTTTGAGATATCACCGACCTCCATGCGCACGCTGCCCTGCACCGCATTGGTAAAGGACGACTTCCCTACACCCGAAGGGCCGGCGAGAGCTGTGGTTTTTCCCGCAAGGACCTTCCGGATCTCCTCCATTCCCTCGCCGTTCTTTACGCTGAAAAAATGGATCGGTGCCCCGCTAAGAGCATAAGCCTCCCGCAGCTTCTCACATTCCGCCGGACTAACTTTGTCCGTCTTGTTGAAGCCGATCACGCACGGAATCCCCCTTCTTGCGGCCGAGATCAGAAAGCGGTCCAGAAGAATCAGATTGGGGTCCGGTGTCTTCATCGAAAAGAGAATCAGCGCCTGATCGAGGTTCGCGACAGGCGGGCGGACCAGCTCATTTTTCCGGGGAAGAATATCCGCGACAGAGCCGGTCTTTTCCTCCTCGCTGATCACCTCGATGACCACGTCATCTCCCACAAGAGGCTTCCGCATCTCTTTCCGGAAGATTCCTCTTGCCCTGCATTCATAAATGCCGGATCCCACGACATAAACGTAGTAGAATCCGGCAATTGCTTTAGTAATCCTGCCCTGCATAGATCAGTTCTGAAGTTCAAATGTAACCGGCCAGGTGACGCGCGGGACATATTCTCCCTCAACGTTCTCATAGAGATAGACCATGCCGTCCGTCACGCCTTCCGCGCCCGAGACCTGAAGCAGGTACGGGAATTCGAGGCTGGTCGCGCCTTCGGCGATCACGGTCTCCGTGTCCTGGCCATTAATGTTCTGTACCAGCACAAGGCGGTATCCGCCGTTCGTATAATTGGACGGAGCGCCTAAGTTTGCCGTGCAGATCCAGCTGCTGCCTGTTTCAGCGGTGGTGTCCTGAGTGGTGCCGTTCCCGAGATCGTTCACAACATCCTCCTGGGTCGAAGCCTGTGTAGTGCCCTCGCCGCTGAGCATCTTCTCCTCATTATTCACCGTAAAGATGATTTCCGACCCGGCTCTCACTTCTTCTCCCGGATCGATACTCTGGCGAATGACTTCGTCTTCGCCGATCCGGTCGCTGACGTCATAGTTGAGCGATACCACGAGACCTCTGGACTCGGCATCTTCCTGCGCGTAATCAATTCCGCTGCCGCGGTAGTCAATCACGGTGACCGTGCCGGCGTTCTCCGGGCCGGCGCTGACCGCAAGCGTGATCTCCGTAGCCGCCGTCACGTGCTGGCCTTCCGCCGGTGTCACCGAAATGACATTGCCGCGCGACACACTGTCGGAATACTCCTGAGCCGTCTTCACATTCGTGAATCCGGAGCTGCTCAGAGCTTTCTGGGCATCCGCTGCAGCAAGGCCTGTCACGGCCGGAATCGCAACGGTCTGCGGACCGGAGCTGCGGTAATATGTGATGGTAGTATTCTTCGCCACCTGGGTTCCGGCGGCCGGAGTCTGCTCGATAATTGTCCCCGCTGCCTTATCGGAAGACTTCTCCCCGATATACTTGATGCCGAGGGACTTCGCCTGGGCCGTGGATGTGGCCTCGGACTCCGTCATTCCCACGAGATTCGGCACTTCCGTCATATCCGACACAACGGATTCGACAGTGGAAGCCGTGCTGGCCGTTCCGGCCGGGTTCTTGGTGTTTCCGCTTCCGAAGAGGCCTGCCGCCCTGCAGATAAAATAGATCAGCACGGCAATGATAAGTCCGCACACGATAAAGCTGCCTATCGTCACGGCTTTCTCGAGGCCGGTGCTCGCATCGCTCTCTTCCTCGACTTCATCTTCCTCTTCCGAATCCAGCGGTTTATCCGCCACTCCCTTTCTTGCGGCAGGGATTGAGGAATAGACCTGCGTGGCCTCCGGTGCGGGAGCCGTGCCGGAAACGGCACTCCGGATTGCTGCCTGATCCGCCTGTGAGATCAGCACGGTCTGCGAATGATCCGACAAAGGAGCAAGCTGGACAAAATGTCCGTCCGGCTCCATAAGGGATCTCTTCAGGTCCGCGATCACGTCGTTCATGGACTGATAGCGGCGCTCCACGCTCTTCTGCGTACACTTATAGATAATCTGCTCAAGTGAGTAGGGAAGGTCCGGCGTGAGCCTGGACGGCGCTTCCATCTCGTCCTGCAGATGTTTGATCGCGATCGCGACGGTTGTCTCTCCGTCGAACGGGACCTTGCCCGTGACCATCTCGTAAAGAGTGATGCCCAGTGAATAGATATCGGATCTCGCATCGGAATAACCGCCTCGCACCTGCTCCGGCGAGCTGTAATGCACCGATCCCATGGCATTTGCGCTGATCGTGTTCGAGGACGCCGCCCTGGCGATCCCGAAGTCCGTAACCTTCACCTTGCCGTCCGTAGAAATAATGATGTTCTGCGGCTTGACGTCTCTGTGTACGATGCCCTGATCGTGAGCGGCTGCAAGTCCCATTCCTACCTGAATCGCGATGCTCGTCGCCTCGCGCACGGAGAGCTTGCCCTTCTTGACGATATATTCCTTTAATGTGATGCCCTCGACAAGCTCCATCACGATGTAGTAGTTTCCCTGGTCCTCTCCGACGTCATAGACATTCACGATATTGGGATTGGCCAGTCCGGCGGCCGCCTGGGCCTCACGGCGGAACTTGGAAACGAATGTACTGTCGCTCTGGAATTCCGGCTTCATCACCTTCACCGCTACGTAGCGGTTCAGCTTGTGGTCCATCGCCTTATAGACATCAGCCATACCGCCGGACCCGATGCGTCCGACGATCTCATACCGGCTTGCTAACATGACTCCTGCTTTTAACATTCCTTACACCTCATCCGCATCCGGTTTCACAATAATCACCGCGATGTTGTCCTTACCGCCGTTCTCGTTCGCTTCATCAATCAGTTCTCTCGTCTTTGAACTGATGTCCGACGGCTGTGCAATAATTCTCCGGATCTCCTCGTCTTCCACCATATTGCTCAATCCGTCCGAGCACATAAGGATCATGGAATCCGGAGGCATCTGATAATCGAAAAAGTCCACATCCACTTCATCCGACGCCCCGACGGCGCGCGTGATGATATGGCGGTCAGGATGGGTTCGGGCGTCCTCTTCGCTGAGCTCGCCAAGACGGACCATCTCCTCAACCAGGGAATGATCCTTCGTGATCTGGCGCAGCTCGCCGCCGTCAAACAGATAGAGCCGGCTGTCACCGACATTTGCCGTATAGGCATACTCATCCACGATCGTCGTTACAACGATCGTCGTCCCCATCCCGAACATCTCGCTGTGCTCGGAGGCTTCTTTTAAAATGCCTCTGTTCGCAAGCTGAATCGCCTCGTTAATCAGCTTGATCGGATTCTTCTCCCTGCTGCCCGCGATATACTCTCTGACGGTGTTCACCGTGTAGCGGGAGGCAAAATCGCCGGCGTTGTGTCCGCCCATGCCGTCCGCGACGATGTACAGATTGGGAAGATTTCCGACCGGCTTATCCGAGGCGAAAATGCTGTCCTGATTAATTTTTCTTTTCCGTCCTACATTGGTAGCCGAACTTGATCTCATAGCTTCATATCATCCATCTTCACGGCAGGTGCTTCCGGCGCCTTCCGACATTTCCGCATGACGCTTTCTCAGCTGTCCGCAGGCCCCGTCAATATCCCTGCCCATTTCTCTTCTAATAGTAACATGAATTCCATGTTTTTCAAGTTTTTTCTTGAACCGCAGGGCGTCGCCGCGTCCCGCTTCCGCATAGACCGTCTCCCGGACGGGATTGACCGGAATCAGGTTGACGAAGCCGTTGATGCCCTCAAGAAGAGCGGCGAGTTCCAGGGCGCAGCGGTCGGTGTCATTTTTACCGGGAATGACACTGTATTCGAAAGTGAGCCTTCTGTGGGAGACGTCGTAGTAGTCCCTCATGGCACTCATCACATCCGTTAAGGAATAGCTCTTCGCCACCGGCATCAGCTCCTTCCGCAGCTCGTCGTTCGGGGCGTGAAGGGAAAGCGCCAGGTTGATCATGAGTCTTTCTTCTGACAGCTTCCGAATCCCGGGTACCAGACCGCAGGTCGAAACCGTGAGATTTCTCTCACTGATATTGAGGCCGTTCCCATCCGAAATCATGCGGAGAAAACGGACGAGGGAATCGTAGTTGTCGAGCGGTTCACCCGTTCCCATGACGACAACACCCGAGACGCGCTCTCCCGTCTCTTTCTGAATCGCGTAGACCTGCTGCAGCATCTCTCCGGCCGTCAGGTTCCGCGTAAGTCCCAGGAGCGTCGACGCGCAGAAGGTGCAGCCCATGCGGCAGCCGACCTGCGACGAGATGCACACGGTGTTCCCGTGGTGATAGTTCATCAGCACGCTTTCCACGCACTCTCCGTCCGCGAAGCCGAACAGGTATTTTCTGGTGCCGTCGATTTTCGACACCTGTTTTTCCACGATGGAAGGAGCGTGAACGGGGGCCTCTGTCTCAAGGATGCTGCGCAGGGCAAGCGGCAGATTCCGCATCTCGTCGTAAGAGACGGCAAGCTTTTTGTGAAGCCACTCGTACAGCTGCCTGGCGCGGTAAGGCTTTTCGCCCTTCTCAAGAAGAAATGCCTGCAGCTCCGGAAGCGTCATGGACAGAACATCCGTCATATCTTTTTCTTCCTCAGCCTCGCAATAAAGAATCCGTCCGTATCATGAACGCCGGGGATCATCTGCAGATATCCCTCTTTGGTTCCCAGAGAGCGGAGCTGCTTCGGGATATACGGATCAAGAGACTCCGTCTCGAACGGAAAATGGCTCGTGAACCAGCGAACATTATCCAGATTCTCCTTGCGGCCTATGGTGCAGGTGCTGTAGATCAGCCGTCCGCCGGGTCTTGTATAAGCGGAGGCATTTCTGAGAATCATTCTCTGCAGCTCGACAAGGGAATTCACCCGCTCCGGCGTGACCCGGTATTTGATGTCGGATTTGCGGCTGATCACTCCGAGTCCGGAGCAGGGCAGATCGCACAGCACGATATCCGCCCG
>CACZQS010000180.1 GCA_902783325.1 uncultured Lachnospiraceae bacterium | reverse complement strand
TAAGACAAGGAGCGTAAAAATATGGAACGTGAACAGTATTTGGAAGTATACAGGCATTCAATGGCCCACATTCTGGCCAAAGCCGTAATCGAGATGTTCGGAAAAGAGAACGTGCAGTATGCCATCGGACCGCAGATCGCCGACGGATTCTATTATGATTTCATGCTGCCGCGCACTCTCAATAAGGATGATTTCTCAGCCATCGAGGATAAGATGCGTGAGATCCTGAAGAGAAAGGAAGCGTGGGAGAGAATTGAAGTCTCGAAAGCGGAGGCGCTTGCTCTTTTCAAGGACCAGAAGTATAAGACCGAAACCATCGAAGAGCTCCCGGAGGACGAGACCATAACGATCTACAAGACAGGCGCGGATTTCACAGATCTGTGCCGGGGGCCCCACGTTGATAATTCCCAGGAGCTCATGAGCGCGGCATTTAAGATCAAATCCGTGTCCGGTTCCTACTGGAAGGGGGATGAGCACAATGACCAGCTCCAGCGCATCTATGTATATGCGTTCCCGAGCAAGCAGGAGCTGAAAGCCCATCTTGACCTCGTGAAGGAAGCCATGGAGCGCGATCACAAGAAGCTTGGTCCGCAGCTGGATCTCTTCATGTTTGATCCGACGGCTCCCGGCATGCCCTACTGGCTGCCCCGCGGCTGGAAGACCTACAATGCTCTCATGAATTACTGGAGAGACCTGCATGAGCTTCACGGCTACACGGAGATTTCCGCTCCGGTGATCAATAATAAGGAGATCTGGGAGACCAGCGGACACTGGGGCCATTACCGCCAGAATATGTTCTGCATCCAGGAGGACGGTGAGGATTACTGGGCGGTCAAGCCGATGAACTGCCCGAATGCCGTCAAAGTCTACCAGAGAGAGCAGAGAAGCTATAAGGATCTGCCGATCCGTCTCAACACGGTCGACGTCATCCACAGAAAGGAAAAGTCCGGCGAGCTTAACGGTCTGTTCCGCGTCCAGGAATTCCGCCAGGATGACTCCCACAACCTGATCCGCGAGGACCAGATCGAGGAAGAGATCCACGACATCATGAGCATCGCCGACGAGATCTATTCGTGTCTCGGACTGACCTACCGGGCCGAGCTCTCTACAAGGCCCGAGGATTTCATGGGCGAGCCGGAGCTCTGGGACAAGGCGGAGGCGTCCTTAAAGAGAATTCTGGACAAGATCTACGGAGAAGGAAATTACGAGATCAATGAGGGTGACGGCGCTTTCTACGGGCCGAAGATCGACCTCCAGATGAAGGACTGCCTGGGCCGCGAGTGGCAGATGGGCACGATCCAGCTGGATTTCCAGCTTCCCCTGAATTTTGATCTGAAATACGTGGACAGGGACGGAAGCTTCCGCCGTCCTGTCATGGTTCACCGCGCGATCTTCGGATCCTTCGAGCGCTTTATCGGAATTCTCATCGAGAATTTCAAGGGCTCCTTCCCCTTCTGGCTGAGCCCGGTCCAGGTCGGCGTCGTGCCGATCCGCGTGGAGCACAACGATTACGCGAAGAAGGTCTGTGAGCTCTTAAGGGAGAACGGGATCCGCTTTGAGGCCGACTTCACCGACAGAAACATGAAGGAAAAGATCAAGACTTATAAGAACTACAAGGATCCGTACATCCTGGTGCTCGGGGCTCAGGAGGCTGAGGGTGAGACGGTTTCGATCAATATCCGCGGCAACAAGCAGCTCCACGGTGTGCCGCTTGCGGCATTTGTGGAGATGTGCCGGAGGATGAACAAAGAGCACACGCTTGAGCTGATCGATGAAGTCCGGTAAGGAAACAGCAGTTTTTGTGCCTGTGGGATGACCACAGGCACTTTTGTGGAATGAGGACAGGAAGAGCGGATGAGTGAAGCACCGGGGAGCTGGGATTCCCGCACCAGGATTCTTCTGGGGGATTCGGGCGTCGAAAAACTAAAAAAGGCAAAAGTCGCCATATTCGGGATCGGAGGAGTAGGCGGCTATGTGCTGGAAGGCCTTGCAAGGAGCGGGGTGGGCTCCTTCCTTCTGGTGGACAGCGACGAGATAGACATAAGCAATTTAAACCGGCAGATCATCGCGACAAGAGATACCATCGGGATGAAAAAAGTGGATGCCGCAAAAGAGAGGGTTCTCTCCATTAATCCGGAGGCCTCCGTTGAGACGCGCTGCTGTTTCTTTCTCCCCGAAAATGCCGCCGAATTTGACTTCTCCGGGTACGATTACATCGTGGATGCCGTAGATACGGTGACGGCCAAGATTGCGATTATCCTGAAGGCGAAAGAAGCCGGTGTCAGGGTGATCAGCTCCATGGGGGCAGGCAACAAGCTGAACCCGGCTCTCTTTGAAATCGCGGATCTCTATGAGACGGAGACGGATCCTCTTGCGAAGGTCATGAGAAGAGAGCTGAAAAAGCGCGGGGTGACGGAACTGAAGGTGGTGTGGTCGAGGGAGAAGCCCGTGAATGCCGGCCTCCCTAAAGACGGTCCGGGACGGAGAGCAACTCCGGGCAGCGTCTCGTTTGTTCCGTCAGCGGCGGGACTGATCATAGCGGGGGAAGTCGTCCGGGACCTCACGGAAGGCCGGACGGAATAAGGAGCTTAAGGAGGTTGAAGCGGCGATGGGAGAAGTCAGGAATAAGAGCTGTCCTTATATCAGGCAGTGCGGCGGCTGTGCGTCGATCGGAAAACCCTATTCCGTGACCCTTAAGGAGAAGGAGGAAGAGGTCCGGAAGCATCTGAAACCGTATGCGGATCTCAAGGGTATCGTCGGGATGGAAGACCCGTACTGCTATCGGAATAAGATTCACAGGGTTTGCTCCTTCGAGCACATCGGAAAGCGGACCGAGGCCCTCTCGGGAATCTACGCGGAAGGGACGCACAAGGTGATCCCGGTAAAGAGATGCCTGATTGAGGACGAAGCGGCGGCGCCGATTCTTGCGAGTGTCATAGAGCTGGCGAAGTCCTTCCGATATCCGTTTTATGACGAGGATGTAAGGCGGGGGCTCCTCCGGCACATCCTGATCCGCACGGCCCATAAAACCGGGCAGGTGATGGTGGTGCTTGTCCTTTCAAGTCCGGTGCTTCCGGGCAAGAGCCATTTTATTAAAGCTCTTTGTGAGAAACATCCGGAGATCACGACGATTGTCATCAATGTCAACGACAAACCCGGACCTTATATTCTGGGAGAGAAGGAATCTGCCGCGTACGGGAAAGGATATATCGAGGACGAGCTGTGCGGCAGGATCTTCCGGATCTCCCCGCACTCCTTCTACCAGGTCAATTCCGTCCAGACAGAGCGTCTTTACGGCAAGGCGGTGGAGCTCGCCGGCCTCAATGGCTCCCAGATTGTCCTGGATGCCTATTGCGGAATCGGGACGATCGGGCTGATTGCATCGGGCCGGGCAAAAGAAGTGATCGGCGTCGAGTCGAACCGCAGCGCTGTCCGCGATGCCATTAACAATGCAAAAAGGAACCATGTGACGAATATCACTTTCTGCGAAGCCGACGCCGGTAAGTTCTTAAGCCAAATGGCGGCGGGAACTTCTGAAGCGGCGGGTCGGGACAAAAAGGAGCGGAAAGCAGATGTTCTGTTCATGGATCCTCCCCGGTCCGGAAGCTCCGAGGAGTTTCTTTCGGCCGCCGTCTCGGCTTCGCCGAAGACGATCGTCTATATCTCCTGCAATGCGGAGACACTCGCCAGGGATCTCAGATTTCTGACAAAGCGCGGATACAGTACGCGTGATGCATGGGCATTTGATATGTTCCCCTGGACGAAGCACACGGAAGTGTGCATTAAGCTTGAACGAAAGCGTTGATGACGTGTTACAATATAAAAAATGCAGCGGAGAGGGCCGTGAATAGTAACAAAGGTTTTGTATGGACTTCAGAAAGGAATGCATCCATTGACCGGGAGATGGGTTGAAGTAAACGGCGGGCGCGGCGAGACGCTGCTAACGGCGATGCAAAGAGCGGGAATTCAGGCGGATGCCCCGTGCGGAGGGAACGGCACCTGCGGAAAGTGCAGGGTAAGCCTCGCGGACGGGGAGACAGTTCTTGCGTGCAGATACCGTCTTTCGGGGCCCGTGAAGGTACTGACCGGCACGGCGGAAACAGGTCCGCCGGATCCGGCCGGTTCTTTTATGACGGGACTTGCCTTTCCCAAAGCCGGAGCCGCGTCCGGTGCTTTTGATCCGGACAGCGCGGTATCCGGCGGATACGCGGCGGCTGTGGATCTGGGAACGACGACCCTGGCCGCCTGCCTTCTGGCCCCCGTAAGCGGGGAGGTGCTCCTGGCCCGCTCCTCCCGGAATCCCCAGTGCTCCTACGGAGCTGACGTAATCAGCAGGGCCCAGTACAGCATCACGCACGGACCGGATGAGCTGAGCCGCTGCATTCGGGGCGGTGTGAGGGAGCTCCTTAAGGAACTGAGTGCCGGTGCGGGGATTCGACCCGATGAGATCAAGGCCGTCTCAGTGGCAGGCAATACCTGCATGCACCATCTCTTTCTGGGTCTCGACGTGCGTAAGCTGGCGAGAGCCCCGCACGTGCCCGCGGTCAAAGAGGCACTTATCCTGAAAGCGGAAGAGTATCAGCTCTCCGTCCATCCGGAAGCTCTCCTTTATATGCTGCCGAACATTGCCGGTTTTGTCGGAGGCGATACGGCGGCGTGTCTTGCCTGCCTGCAGCCCGAAAGGGAGGATGCCTGGACGCTTCTCGCCGATATCGGGACGAACAGCGAGATGGCGCTTGCGGGAAAAGGGAAGATTACGGTGTGTTCGGCGGCGGCGGGACCGGCGTTTGAAGGCGTCGGGATCTCCTGCGGCATGCGCGCCGAGGAAGGAGCGGTTGCGGCCGTGCGGAATACGGACGGCGGCATAGAGACGGATGTCATAGGAGGAGGCAGCGCGCGCGGGATCTGCGGATCCGGACTTCTTGACCTGATCGCGGTGCTTTTGGAGCGCGGCGATATCGATGAATACGGGGGACTTAAGTGTGAGGACTTACTGCCCGTGCCCCTCACGCAGAAGGATGTCCGTCAGTTCCAGCTCGCGAAAGCGGCGATTGCCGCGGGGATTGAATGCCTTCTTGAAAAGGAGGGGATTTCGGCCGGCGATGTGTCCCGCGTATACCTCTCAGGTGCGTTCGGCAATTATCTGAATCCCGGGAGCGCCTGCGCGGCCGGCCTCTTCCCCGAAGAGTTTTCCGGCAGGATCGAACAGATCGGAAATGCCTCCGCGGCAGGTGCGGCCCTCATCCTTCGAAGTGCTTCCGCCTGGGAATATGCGAAGGAAGCGGCGGCAAAAGCAGAAGCTCTGGAGCTGGCGGAGCTCCCGGAGTTTCAGGAGAGTTTCCTGAAT
>CACZQS010000179.1 GCA_902783325.1 uncultured Lachnospiraceae bacterium | reverse complement strand
GCGGATATCATTTCTGTCCGAATCATCAACGCCCACAACAGAAATGGCCGGAATCATACCGGTCTCCGGAATGCCCTGATCCAGATGATAGACCGTGAGCCACTCACAAATCGTGCTGAGATATACATTCGGCACACCCGCATACTGATACTGCCACAGATATACGGAATCATCCGGAGCCTCATCCGGGCTCTCCACTTCCTCTGACTCGTTCTCCACGGGATCCGCAAAGACATCAACGACACCGGAGTCCGTCTCAATGATCCCGTCTCCCTCGTCCACCTCGATCTCTATCATTTCCTCCTCCGGCAATTCCTCCACATATTCGGTCTCATTATCGACCGGGAATTCCTCTGTTATCTCATCTGGTACTTCCTCAGCGACAGCTGCATCCTCCACGTTCTCATCCGCGCCGGCGTATATCCGGCATGATAATGCGAGTATTCCGGCCAAAGCCGCCGTCAAAACCATCTTACGCATCTTTCTCTTCATATTCTTCCTCTCCTCCGGCGATGGCAGTGGTCATACCATTCACGACGCCTGCGTGTAGCAGAACTGCGGCACCGCCATATTGTCCTCCGGGTCGGCCGGCTCTGCCGACTGGGCTGCTGCCGTTATAACGTTATCCCTGTCAGGAAGCGGGTAATCTTCCTCCGAGAGCACCGGCAGATAGACTCCGCAGCTCGATTTCAGATGCGCCCCTGTTGAATCGCTTCCCGCCAGACAATAAGTCCGAAGCGGATCCGTCAGGGACGGATTGTCGTCATTTGTACAGTCCACCAGGTACCATTCCCCTTCCACCTCGATATAATTCATAAGGTGCGGGACTCCGTTCAGGTACGCATTGACACAAATGCATTTCAGGCCGAGCTTATCGCAAAGGAGTTTAAAGCACCTGGCATATCCTGCACAGACTGCTTTTTTCTTCATAAGAACACCATACGCGGACTGGTCATAATCACTCGTCACGTAGCTGCAGTTTTTACAGATCCAGTCGTGGATGATCACCGCAGTCTCCGCCTCACTTCTCCCGCTGCTTCTTTGCTTCAGAACCCTTACTACTTTATTCAGTCTTTTTGAGAAAGATGATTTCTTTTTTATCGCCTTTTTCCAGGTCACCAGAGTGAACCGGCGGTAATGACCCAGATAACCGGACTTGTACGTATTGCACCAGAAATACTGCGGATAGTCGTTTAAAACCCACATACCCGCAGCAGAAAGAGAACTGCTGGTATTCTCCGCGTAGATCGGATCTGTCTTCCCTTTGTACCAGCTCTTTTTCAGCTTCTTATACAGCTCCTTATTGCTCCCTGTCAGATGGCTTCCGTAATACGTATATGTCTTTGAGGCAGCGGAGACAGGACAAGACATGCTTCCAAAAAGCAAAACAAAAAGAAGGATATGCAAAAGCAGCCGATTTACAGTCTTTTGGCGTCTCATATCCTCCCCCTTTTTTCCATATGTCTCCCCGGTTTATAATCCATTGTTATTATTATCCTCTTATGGATGAGGCCCAGTCAAGAAAAACTTTCATATCTGCGCAGGGCATATGCCATCGTTGTCCCTTCTCCCTCCTTACTGGAAGCCCAGACCCGTCCGCCGTGGTCCTCCACAATCTTTTTTACGATAGACAGTCCGATGCCCGATCCTCCTGCTTCGGAATGCCGCGATGAATCCGTGCGGTAGAATCTCTCAAAAACATTGGCAAGGTCCTTCGCCGCAATTCCCTTTCCGTTATCTGTCACAAAGGTCTGCACCTCATCGCTCAGCAGCGTGACCGTAAGAGTAATCATCTTATCCTCTTTATCCATATATTTAACAGAGTTGTTGATAAGATTATGCAGGACCCTCGTCAGCTGCTCCGCATCCGCAATCACACATGTCCCCTCAGGCACTTCATTTTCAAAGATAAATGAAATATTCTTGGAGTTCAGATCATCCCGGATCTCTTCCGCGGCGTCATCATAGAAACTGCGCACATCCACTTTATCAAATGCGTACGGCATTCGGTTTGTCGTGATGCGGGAATAGAATGAAAGCTCATTGAGCAGGATATTCATGTCATTCGTCTTGTTAAAAATGGTGCGGATATACCGCTCCATCTTTTCCGGAGTATCCGCGACGCCGTCCATAATCCCTTCGCAGTAGCCCTGAACCGCAGTGAGGGGCGTTCTGAGGTCATGGGAAATATTGGAGATGAGCTCCCGGTTCTGACGGTCAAATTCCAGCTGTGCCTCATTGGCATGCTTCAGCCTGATTCTCATCTGCTCAAAGGATTCAAAGAGCTCCAGGATTTCCTCTACGTCTCCTTCTCCCTTGAGTTCAAAATCCAGATTGCCGTCGCGGATCGACTTTGTGGCACGGGTGAGAGAAAGCAGCGGTGAATTGATGCTCCGATAGAGCCAGAAGCTCAGGATCAAAGCCGTAATCACCAGAATCACGACCATAGCGATCAGGACATACAGGATAAGACTCCGGCCGGACGCGCCAAGATGGCGGATATCGATTCCGTACCTGGTACGAAGGACATCCGCCTGCAGAATTGCCGTGCCGATGAGGAAGACGGCTGTCAGCACCACCGGCACGAGTATGATGATAAAGAAAGCTGTGAACAGCTTGCGCCGTAATTTCATGCGAGATACTTCTTGAGTTCCTCCGCTTTGTCAAGCCTCTCCCATGGAAGATCCACATCGGTTCTTCCGAAATGACCGTATGATGCCGTCTGCTTATAGATCGGGCGGCGGAGATCCAGCATCCTGATGATGCCTGCGGGTCTTAAATCAAAATTCTCACGGATAATCTGTGTGAGCTTCTCATCCGAAAGCTTTCCCGTGCCGTAAGTATTGATCATGATCGAAGTCGGCTGCGCGACGCCGATCGCGTAGCTGAGCTGAATCTCAGCCTGATCTGCCAGTCCTGCCGCCACGATGTTCTTCGCGACATAGCGGGCTGCATAAGCCGCAGAGCGGTCAACCTTCGTGCAGTCCTTGCCGGAGAAGGCTCCGCCGCCGTGACGTGCATAGCCGCCATAGGTGTCGACTATGATCTTGCGTCCCGTGAGTCCGGCATCGCCATGAGGACCTCCGATCACAAAGCGTCCCGTGGGATTGACAAAGAACTTGGTTTTCTTGTCAATGAGCTCCTTCGGAAGCACAGGATCAAAAACGTACTTGCGGATATCCGAATGGATCTGTTTCTGTGTCACATCCGGGTCATGCTGTGTGGAAATCACAACCGCTTCCAGTCTGGAAGGCTTTCCGTTCTCATCGTATTCGACAGAGACCTGGGACTTGCCGTCCGGACGCAGATACGGAAGTGTTCCGTTCTTTCTGACTTCCGTGAGTTTTCTGCAGAGCTTATGTGCCAGATCAATCGGATACGGCATATATTCAGGTGTCTCATTCGTCGCATAGCCGAACATCATTCCCTGGTCACCGGCTCCGATCGCCCCGATCTCCTCATCCGACATATTCGCTTCAAGCGCTTTGAGCTCATCCTTTGTCTCAAGCGCATTGTCAACACCCATCGCGATATCGGCAGACTGCTGGTCCATCGCGACGAAAACAGCACAGGTATTGCCGTCAAAACCGGTTGCCGCGTCGTTATAACCGATCTCATTGATCGTATCACGAACGATCTTCTGGTAGTCTATGACCGCCTTCGTAGTGATCTCGCCCGTGACGAGCGCAAACCCCGTGCAGACAGCCGTCTCGCAGGCCACGCGGCTCATCGGGTCCCCGGCCATGCATGCGTCAAGAATCGCATCCGAAATCGCGTCGCATACCTTATCCGGATGTCCTTCCGTAACAGATTCTGAAGTAAACAGTCTCTTTTCTCCCATGTGTCTTTCCCTCTATTTCCTTTCTATTTCAGTTAACTCGCTTCCCCTTATCCCGCAAAAAAAATGTGCCTTAAGCGAACTGCAGGCACATAGAAATATTTCTGTCGTCCCTTATTGTTCGATCTCTCGCTTGAGGATGGCACCTTCCTCTGTAAAATGGAGGAGGTTGTCACGGCTTCATCGACCCTCTCCGTCTCCACCGTTCTTAATAAGAGTAAGCATCTATTTATCTGAATAGATAAGAGAGTAGCACTGCAAGGAATTGAGTGCAAGCTACAAATCATCCTTTTTGTATGCCATGTCAGAGATTAAAGCGCCTTCTGGAGAACGCCGATCAGTTCTTCCGTAGTAAACGTGTAATCCGTATTGCAGAAATGACAGTTCAGCGTCACCGGTTTTCCTTCCGCGATCAGAGACCTGATTTCATTTCTTCCCATAGCGACAAGAGCCTTCTCCACGCGCTCTCTTGAGCAGTCACATGTAAATGAGACCGGCATGCGGTCCATGACAGTAAGACCGAGCGGGCCCAGAATAGTCTCCAGCATGCTCTCGGGCGTCCCGCCTTCGCTCAGCATTCCCGTAACGGGAGGCGCCGTAATGCAGGACTGTTCAATCCCGGAAATCACTTCCTCCGGACAGTCCGGCATCACCTGGATAATATATCCTCCGGAACAGACGATGGATCCGTCTTCCCTGCTTGTGAGAACGCCGAGGGAAACAACGGAAGGCACCTGTTCGCTCACTGCGAAATAATATGTGAGATCCTGGGCAATCTCCCCATTTTGAATATCAACCTCGCCCGAATAAGGCTCCTTAAGTCCGATGTCTTTTAATATATGAAGCGTTCCGTGTCCCACGGCTCCTCCGACATCCAGTTTTCCATACTGATTTGGAGGAAGCATCACAGAAGGATTCTCCACAAACCCTTTTACCTCACCCCGGGAATTGGCTGTCGCCGTAATCCCTCCGATCGGTCCGTCGCACAGGAACTGGATCGTCAGAACGTCCTTCTCATTCTTCATATCCGCACCCATCATAAGCGCAGCGGCAAGCGTCCTTCCAAGAGCAGCCGATGCCACCGGACTTAAGTTATGGCGCTTTCTGGCTGTCTCCGTCACCTTCCGCGTCGTCACCGCAAAAGCGCGCACAAATCCGTCTGCAGCCGTTCCTCTCACCAGATAATCCGTCATAATTCCTCCTTAAGTAAATAATTGGAATAAAAACAGTCCGCGCATAAGGCTCACGGACTGTAATTACTCGCTATCATATCTGTACTCGCCAACTTAAGTGAGCTGCCGGCCGGCAGTCCTAAGCTTTCCTTTTTTGCGTTCTCAGCCGACGCTGAGCTCAAATCTGCGGATTTCGTTCTCGGAATTGACAGTCCTGATCTCCGCACCCAAAGCTCTCAGCTTGGCGTCAAAATCCTCATAGCCGCGCTGGATGTATACGATATCATCCACGATCGTGAATCCGTCCGCTGCGAGGCCTGCGATCACAAGTGCCGCTCCTGCCCTTAAGTCAGGAGAGGAAACGCGCGCGCCGGTAAGCTGGCTGACACCATCGATAATCGCAGTGTTGCCTTCCACTTTGATATTCGCTCCCATGCGGGAAAGCTCATCCACATATTTGAAGCGGTTCTCAAAGATGCTCTCCGTCACGATCGAAGTTCCCTGCCCGAGAGCGAGCACAGCGCTGATCTGCGGCTGCATATCTGTCGGATATCCCGGATAAGGAAGCGTCTTTACATGCGTTCTGCGAACGCGCTTCGAAGCGACTACGCGGACGGAGTCATCTCCCTCTTCCACTTCACAGCCGATTTCATTGAGTTTGGCCGTAATTGCTTCAAGATGCTTCGGAATCACGTTCTTCAGCACGACATCGCCTTTTGTCGCGGCAGCGGCAAACATATAGGTGCCCGCCTCGATCATATCCGGAACGATGCTGTATGTACAGCCGTGGAACTTCGGAACGCCCTTGATGCGGATCACATCCGTACCGGCTCCCTTGATATCCGCGCCCATGCTGTTAAGGAAGTTGGCGGCATCGACGACATGCGGCTCCTTGGCGGCATTCTCGATAATGGTTCTTCCCTCAGCTCTCGATGCAGCCATCATAATATTAATCGTCGCACCGACAGAAACGACATCAAGAAAGATGTGCGCGCCGGTCATGCGCTCACACTTCGCAATAATATTGCCTCTGGAGATATTGACATCCGCACCGATCGCGCGGAAACCTTTGAGATGCTGATCGATCGGACGGCTTCCGATATTGCAGCCGCCCGGGAGAGGCACTTCCGCCTCCTGATATTTTCCAAGAAGTGCGCCAAGCAGATAGTAGGAGGCGCGAATCTTCTTTATACTCTCATAATCCACCGAACAATTGCGGATCGTGGATCCGTTGATCTTTACCGTGTGGCGGTCTACCCGCGACACATGGGCCCCGATCTTTTCAATCGATTCAATGAGAACATTGATGTCATTGACATCCGGCAGATTCTCCAGCGTCACCGTTTCGTCCGACATGATCGCGGCGGACAGAATCGGCAGCGCAGCATTCTTTGCTCCGGCGATTTCCACTTCTCCTACAAGCGGAATTCCACCTTTGATAATATACTGCTCCATAGATAGCCTCTTCCCCTTATTTGATTGTCTTTAAGGATATCCGCCGCAAAACCCTTCACACGGCAGATTCCCTGAAACAGATATCACACACTCTCCCCCAGTGATATCCTTTTCCGGAATTCCTGCGCATAAACAGCGCAGATCATTCCTCTTCCACTGAAACAATACAGCCAACGGACCCGCGCGGCGCTTCCCCAAACGCTTTACGATTCCTATGATTTACATAAATAGGCTGCATGGAGATATCTTAACCGATAATTAATAATTTGTAAACATTTATTTGATCACTTTCCGATCTCATTTATCCCTGAAGAGCGCTCATGAAGGCAGGTATCAGCTGTTTTTTGCGTGAAACCACCCTTGTGAGCAGCGCTGATCCGTCCTTGACTTCCGCGCCAAAAGCTTCCATCACCAGCTTCTCGCTGCCCTCTCCGTAGGCTAACAGCATCGTATCTTCCGTCATGATATCCGTCAGCATGAAGAAGACCATCTGCGTCCCGCCTCTTCCGCATTCCTCCACAAGCTGCGGCTTAATGACTTCCGCAATCTCTTTGAGTTCTTCATTGTCCATGGAACTGATCTGTCCGACACCGAAGACCTTTTCTCCGAAAATAAACTTCTTGTAATCCTGATGCAGAATCTCATCCGCGGTCTTGCCCTTGAGATTGCTGCCGGCTCTGAACATCTCCTTTGCGTAATTCTCGATATCCAGCCCTGCAGTCTCAGCAAGTGCCCTTCCGGCTGTCTCATCCCTCGGCGTACAGGTCGGCGAGCGGAACAGCAGTGTGTCGGAAATAATCGCCGAGCACATCAGTCCTGCGATATCCTGCGGAATCTCCACTCCCTGCTCCCGGAACATGGAATATAAAATGGTGCACGTGCATCCGACCGGCTCTCCGCGGAAGAACACCGGCTGCAGAGTCTCCACCGTTCCGATGCGGTGATGATCGATAATTTCGAGAATCTCCGCCTGCTCAAGGTTATCTACTGCCTGGGATGCTTCGGTGTGGTCGACAAGGATCACCTGCTTTCTATGTGCGTTGATGACATCCCGGCGTGACATCATCCCCATAAACTTGCTCTGATGATCAAGTACCGGGAAATCCCTGTACCGGTATTTTCCCATCGTCTCCTTTACATCATCCAGATAGTCATCCAGACGGAACGTCACAAGATCTTTCTTCCGCATCAGCCATCTGGCCGGAATACTCTGGTTAATCAGCCTGGCGACGGTATAGGTGTCGAAATTCGTCCTGATCACTACACAGTCCCTCTCCTGAGCCAGAGCGAGAATTTCTTCGGAGATATATGCTGACAGTGTCAGGACGATACAGCTCGCCCCCATTTCTATGGAAAGACGCTGATTGTCTTCCCGGTCGCTCAGGATCACGAGATCATTCTCCCCGATCTGTGTGGCAAGAACATCCGGTGAAGCCGCTCCCACCAGAACTTTTCCTTCGGCAAAATATCCGTGTTCATTTCCGGCCAGCACCGTGCCGTTAATCGTCTCCGCAATATCATAGTACTTTGTCTTGGCGTCCGACATAATTGTCTTTGTGTAGGCGTCAATATAATAATTCGCAATATCCGAAACCGTAATCACACCTTCCAGAAAGCCGTCATCGGACATGACAGGCAGAGTTACGGTTTCGCTCTCACGCATATATTCCCAGGCAATCCGCACAGTGATATCGATAGGAGCTCCTTCCGTGTCATCGATATCCATATCACGAACCTGCGTCCCGACGTTCGGCAGATACCGCGGCGCTTCATGCCTGAAATACCTCAGCACATATTCCGTCTCCTCGTTGATCTGACCGGCGCGGCAGGCCTGATACCGGCTGCCTCCGCTTCTGACATTTTTCAGATATGCATAGGAGATTGCCGCACAGATCGAATCCGTATCCGGATTCTTATGGCCGACAATATAGACATGATTATCCCGCTCCATCAGTGCTCTCCTCCATCCTCCAGATCCAGTTCGACCGGACAGTGATCCGAACCGGTAATATCCGTAAGGATCTTCGCGTCCTTAAGACAGCCGCACAATCTCTCCGATACGATAAAATAGTCAATTCTCCATCCGGTATTGTTCTCCCGCGCGCGCCCTCTGTAGGACCACCATGAATAAACCTGTTCCGCATCCGGGTAAAAATACCGGAAAGTATCAACAAACCCGCTCTTTAACGCGTCTGTCATCTTTCCCCGCTCCTCGTCAGTGAATCCGGCATTCATATGATTGGTTTTGGGATTCTTAAGGTCAATTTCCTCGTGGGCCACATTGAGATCCCCGCACCAGATCACCGGTTTCTTCTGATCCAGCTCTTTTACATAGGAAAGAAAGGCGTCCTCCCATCTCATTCGGTATTCCAGTCTTTTTAAGGCGTCCTGGGAATTCGGGGTGTACACAGTAATCAAAAAGAATTCAGGATATTCCAGTGTGATAACGCGGCCCTCCTGATCATGCTCGGGAATTCCGATGCCGTACCGGACGGAGAGGGGATGCTTTCTTGTAAAGACAGCCGTCCCGGAATAACCTTTCCTTTCAGCGTAATTCCAGTATTGCTCGTAACCGGGCAGGTACAGCTCGATCTGACCCTCCTGCAGTTTTGTCTCCTGAATGCAGAACCAGTCCGCATCTGCATCACGGAACACATCCATAAAATTCTTCTTCATAACCGCACGCAATCCATTTACATTCCAGGATATCAGCTTCACAGAATCACCTCCATCTCATTCTTCAGCAGCTTCATGCCTCTGGATTCATAAAATGCCATGGCGCCCGGGTTGCAGGCCCATACATTCAGTGTCACATGATAACATCCTATTTCTTTCGCATATGTTTTGATAAAATCAAAGAGCATTCCGCCCACACCGGTTCCTCTTGCCTTTTCATCCACACACAGATCGTCGATATAAAGTTCTCTCCTGTCGACAATCACATTATTCCCCGTATAATCTATGATGACGCAGAAACCGTATCCGACAACATTGTCATCTTCATCCACTCCCACAAAGATCGGTCTGGTGCTGTCTTCTATAAGCAGTTCCAGTTCGTCCTCTCTGTATTTTTGGCAGTCCTTCTTAAATATATCCGGACGTCCTTCATTATGCACATTGCACACCTGGGTAAGCAGCTGCTGAATCCTCGGAATATCCTTTTTCAGGGCCCTTCTTATGCTGATCCTCATAACGTCTTGTTCACCTCTATGTAATATATCATCAGGAGATTATACCAGTTCACTTAATTATCTGCCGAGGCAGATGATTTAGTGAACTGCATATACAGCAACGGATGGTAAGCCAATCGGCAGTG
>CACZQS010000178.1 GCA_902783325.1 uncultured Lachnospiraceae bacterium | reverse complement strand
GGAATACGCGGTCTCCCTCGACATAGACGCCCGGGTCAAAGAAACACACGGAGCGCTCCATCTTCCGGATCCACGCCTCCGGAGTCGCTGCGTCATCCCCGGCGGAAGCTTCCTCGTAGGGTACTCCCGGAACCAGCGGAACCGTGACATTTCCGTAATAGGAAAACGGACCCTCGGGCACATCGCTCACTGCCACGCCGATCACGTTCGGTCCGTTCAGCGCGTAATAGAGATAATACCTTCCGTCCGGTCCCTTAACGCAGTCCGGCGCGAAGAGAGCACATGCTCCGTCCGGATTAGACGGATCAGAGCGCTTCCCAAAGCTTACGCCGTGGCATCTCCAGTCCCGGAGATTCTCCACAGGAGCCGACCACACGACGTAGTCTTCCTCGCAGAAGGACTCCCCTCCCGCGCGGTCATGGGAGCCGTATACATAGACCCGGCTGCCGAACACATGGGGCTCGCCGTCCGGCACATACTCAGTGAGCGGCATATAGGGATTGTAAATCTGTTCCATAATCGTTCCACCTCAAAAAAGGGAATGATGTGTTATACTGTTGCCATGAAAATGAAAGCAAGCCTGCAAAAACGGATATCTTCCCTGCGCGTTTCTTCCGTCCGCTCCCATATCGGCGCGGCCGGGATCCTGTATGAAGGAGAGACAGCATGCGGGTACGTCATCGTCGCGGAACAGCTCTTCCGCGGCCATCTGTCGCGGCTTCTGTTCGTGGACGGTGCCCTGCAGTCTGCAGCCGTCCGCGAAAGGGACAAAGAACATATCCTGCTGTTTCCTTACATGAAGGGCTTTGACTGGGCGTTCCGCCTGCACGGGGATCTTCAGGACGCCCTTCTCATCGGAGGAGGCGGATTTGTCTATCCGCTGCACTTCCTCCATGTATCTCCCACGGCCTCCATGGATGTCGTGGAGATGAGCCCGGAGATCATCGGGCTGTCCCGCCGGTTTTTCTTCCTGAATAAGCTGGAACAGAATCCGCGCTTCCGCCTCTTTAAGACGGACGGCATTTCCTTCCTCCTTCAGTCGGACCGGCAGTACGATCTCCTCATCAACGACGCTTTCGTGGGGAAGGAATCCGATGCGGATCTTTTCCGCGACGACGGGATCGCTCTCGCAAAAGCGCACCTGAAAGAAGGAGGCCTGTATTTCTGCAATATCGTCACATCCTTACGCGGACTCCTGTCCCGGAACGGACGCCGGATGATCCGGCATTTCTCCGTCCATTTTCGAAATGTCACCATCCTCGCCGCTGACGATACGCGGAACCCCTGTGAGAGGCAGAACTGCCTGCTCATCGCCTCGGACCGGGAGCTTGGAGGCTTATAGTATAATACTATACCACACTTATGAGAGTTTTGTGTTATGTTTACCTCATTCGCTGAAAGTCCGATTTGCCGTTTTTCAGCGATTTGATTATACTTAAACAAATCAGGGCAACAGGTTCTTAAAAGATCATGTTCGGAAAAAAAGATAAAACCAAAAAAGTCAAAAAGAAATCCCTGTCGAAAACTCTGCAGCACCTGGTGGTGCGGGTCGCGCTGCTCATCCTCGTTGCGTCCACGATCATGAACTGGATCTCCACAAGCACGGAGCTGACCGCCGCCATTACGCTGAGCGGCGGAAACCTGGTGAACGGCATGAAAGCGCTCATCAGCCTGGACGAGAGTTTTGAGGACTATGCCTCAGACGTAATGGACACCTATCGCAGTATTCCCGAAGAGATCCGTCAGAACCCGGATTCTCAGGAATACCGCTCTTACTTTGCCCGCTTTGCAGAGGATCCGAGAGTTAAGTACCTGAGCAATCTCCTGCTGAGACTGAACAGCAGCATGAGGCTGGAGGACATGTATATCGTCGGTCTGGACACGGAGCACAAGGTGCTGGTCTACATTCTCGATCCGAATGAATCCCCACTCTATGTGCCTCATCCGGTCGGCGACCAGAGGATCCCGGAGAAAGACGCGGAGTCCGAATTCTCCGAAGATCCGGAAAAGCTCGGTGTTTTTGAAGGACATTCTTCGGAGTACGGAAAATATCTCACGGTGACCGGAACCATCCCGGGAAAAGACGGAAACGCCGTCGCCTATGTCATGTGCGACATCCCCGAGCTCATCTCCAGTATTTCTTCCGTCCTTTTTGTCTTAGTCTATTTCGTCGTTCTTGCTCTTGCCATTTTAATCATTGTATGCGTGACCCGTCTCCGCATGAGAAAACGGATCATCAAACCGATCAAGGTCATATCCGGCGCGGTGGAGAAGTATACAAATGAGAGAAAGGAAGGAAATGCGTCGACCTCCTGCTTCAAGGACCTTCCCGTTCACACCGGTGACGAGCTCGAGGATCTGAGCGTGACCCTCGGACAGATGGAACACGACATCGTCGTCTATGAAGACGACCTCAGGGAAGCGACGTCCCGCCAGGAGCGCATGAACACCGAGCTTTCCGTGGCAACCGGTATCCAGGCGCATATGCTTCCGGATTCCAAAACCGCCTTCCCGGACCGCTCCGAATTCACCATCTACTCATCCATGACGCCTGCCAGGGAAGTGGGCGGGGACTTCTATGACTTCTTTATGATCGATGATCATCATCTCGGCATCGTGATCGCGGACGTCTCGGGAAAGGGCATCCCGGCGGCGCTCTTTATGATGTCATCCATGATTATCATCAACAACTTTGCTTCTTTAGGGTTTTCCCCGGGTGAAGTTCTGCGGCTTTCCAATGAGAAGATCTGCAAGTCCAATGTGCTGGATATGTTCGTCACGGTCTGGTTCGGCATACTGGATGTGCGCACGGGACAGGTGACCGCCTCCAATGCCGGCCACGAGTATCCTGCCGTCTGCGGCGCTGACGGCAGCTTTGCGCTCATACATGACAAACACGGTTTCGTCATCGGCGGCATGGAGGGCGTACGCTACAAGGAGTATTCCTTCACCCTTGAAAAAGACGGCATCCTCTTTCTTTACACCGACGGCGTCCCGGAGGCGACGAACGCGGATGAGGAGATGTACGGCACAGACCGGATGCTTGAGGCTTTGAATGCCGCGAATGCCGCAAAAGATAAAACTCCCGAAGAGCTCGGAAAAGCCCTCCGGGAGGATGTCGACCGCTTTGTGAACGGCGCGCCCCAGTTTGACGACCTCACCATGCTGTGCCTGAAATACAACGGACAGTAAGATGCTTCTTATCCTTTTTTGTGAAGCTTCTTGTTCTCGTACATGAGCTTGTCGGCCCGGCGCACGGTGTCAATCACCGCTGCGTCCTTCTCCGGATCATACACCGCGACGCCCATCGCGACGTGGATCTGCTCCCAGGGATTCTCTTTCGTCCCGCAGGTCTCTTCCGCTCCCTCAAAGAACGCGGCAATCAGTGCTTCCCGGTTATCGTAATCCTCGTTCTGCAGTATGACGGAGAATTCATCTCCTCCGATCCGGAACACCGGGCTGTGCTGGAACACGCGGCAGATCAGCGAGCAGGCGGTTTTCAGGTAGATGTCGCCTTTGTCATGTCCGTACTGGTCGTTGACCGACTTGAGGTTATCGCAGTCGAAGACGCCGAATGCATATACCGGAGGGGGTCCGCCTGCATCCATCTTCTTCTGCAGCTCTTCGATCGCGTCGGAAAAGGCGCCTTTGTTTCTGACAGAGGTCAGCGCATCGACATTGGCCCGCTTATTGAGATCGATAATCTGGTCCTTCATATTTCCGGACAGCCGCTTGAAGGTGCTCGTGAGCCGTCCGATCTCGTCGTCTCCGTTATAATCCAGTTCAAAATCATAATTGCCTTTATCCACTTCCTCCGCGGCACGGGTGAGCTCCTCGAGATGCTTTGTGATGTGCCCGGTATAATACAAAGTGAAAAGACTTAAGATTGCCAGAACAGCGCCCGAGACGATCAGGATTTCCCGGATCAGGCTCTGCCAGTTACCCTCCGATTCGGAAACGGGAACCGCAACCGTAAGCCGCATCCCGTTGCTCAGCGGCAGCCATGCCGCCTGTTTTTCAACGCCGTCAAAATTGTACCGTATGAAGGTGCTGTCGCTCATCATTCCCTCAGGAACCCCGGGCGCGTCCTCTTCACCAAGAGTCGCGACATCGATGCGCGGATGATAAAAGATGTCTCCCTCGGAGTCATTTAAAAATGCATATCCGTTGTTGTAGAGCCGGATGCTCTGCACCTGCTCGGCCATGGTGGTATAGTCGATCTCGATTCCCACCACTCCTATGAAATTTCCTTTATAGAAGATCGGTACATTATAGGAAATGACGCGGACATCCAGATTATCCGTAATGTAAGGCGGAAGCCAGATCGGCTCTCCCGTGTACTTCGGGACCGTGAACCACACCAGCTTTGAGGTGTCCTGCGTATCATAGAGCGTTATATCCGTCACTTCATGAGGCACAAACTCATCTCCGTCCAGATTCGTATACCAGAATCCCTTCACGGTATCGGAAACGGTGGGATCAATCCGGTAGTAATAGGTCAGCACGCCGTTGGTCTTATAGGCTATGTTCTCGAAATATGATCTGGCGCGCTCCATATGCTGCTCCAGATCCTTCGAATCAAGATCCTTCACTTCCCTGTCCAGATCTTCTTCCACGTATGAGGAAATCTTATTGACCGATTTCTGCACACTGTCGAAATAGTAATCCAGGTTTCTCTCCCCGGTCTCGCAGAGCATGAGGAGCAGCTGATCCGTCTGTCTGTGCTCATTGCGGCGGATAAAAAACACGCTGAGCAGCGAGACCACCGTTACGGCAACCACGATCATGCAGACCGTCAGTAATGTAATTCTTGTCCTCAGTGAATGCATTTGCTCAGCTCCTTATCAGCTTTTCAAAATCTGCCGCCTGAAGCGGACGGGAGAAGTAATACCCCTGTACAATAGCGCACCCCAGGTCTTTGAGAAGGATCATCTGCTTTTGCGTCTCAACGCCTTCCGCGACAACTGGAATCTTCAGGTTCTTCGCGATCTCAAGAATCAGCGATACCAGCTGGATGTCTTTCTCCTCATGCTCGATATTTCTTACGAAAGCCCTGTCCATCTTCAGGACGTCAACCGGCATGGCGGAGAGCATGTTCAGCGAGGAATAGCCGGTTCCGAAATCGTCCATCTCCACCACATATCCATTTTGGCGGAGGCTCTCCACAACCCTGATGACCTGATCGGCATTTTCCGTATAGGCGGACTCGGTGACCTCCAGCTTGAGGACGTCGCGGCTCAGCCCGTTGAAGCTGAGAATCTTATCGAGCGTACTCTCAAGAGCCGGGTCAAACACATCCACGCGGGAGAGATTGACAGAGACCGGGACGGTGACGCCGTACTGCTCCCTCCACCTGACGATCTGCCTGGCGGCCTGGTCCCAGACGAACTTATCCACTTCCGCGATCTTGCCGTTCCGCTCAAACAGTGGAATGAAATCATCGGGTGAGATCATGCCGAGCTCCGGATGCCGCCATCTCACCAGTGCCTCCGCACCCACGAGAGCGGGCGGATCGCACTGAATATTGTATTTCGGCTGATAATAGACTTCAAATTCGTAAGAGTCCAGCGCGCGGCGCAGATCACCAAGCAGGCGCTGCTCATAGATCTCCCGCTCGCGGATCTTGTCATCGAAGACGATCAGGTGCTCTTTATAGTGTCCGCGGGCCATCGAACAGGCCGTCCGGGCCATGTCAAAGAGCTGGATCACCTCAAGCTTCTCCTGCCAGCTCTTCACACCCATGCGGAGCCGGATACTGGCATTGGGCGCCAGATCATCCAGCTTTTTCTGCAGCCTCTCGTAAATGGCGGCATAGTCATCCGTGTGCCGGCAATAGAGGTCAAAGCGGTCCGCTTCAAATCTTCCCGCTATTCCTCCCCTCTCTTTTGCGACGGCCTGCAGTTCTTTTCCGAGAGTGCGGATGACCTGGTCGCCGAATTCCCTTCCGCTTAATGCATTAACGGAATGGAACTGCTCGATATTGAGAACGATGGCGTCCATGGGCGTATCCGGATGATCGTGGGACATGCGGTACGCATATTGAAAGAAGAAGTCCCTGTTGTAGAGCCCTGTCATAGTATCGGTCTCTGTGGCGGAAATCAGCTTCTTCGCTTTCCTCACGGCCCTCATATTCATGATCAGAAGAATCAGAATGATAAGGACAACGGCGGCGGTGACTGCCGTCACGATTCCGAGGTTATCCACGAGAAAATCAAAAAGAGAGATCTTCGCGTCTTCCGTGATGTAGAAAGACAGAGCCGCGTTGACGGAGGAATTCTGGATCAGGCCGACCGTCTTTGCGAGAATGGAATAGAGATCACCCTCGCCGTTCCCTACTGCGAAACAGTAGTCCATCCCCACACCGGTTGTGAGGGCCGTCAGATGATACTTCTCGCACAGTCTGGCGATGTTGTTGTAGCGGTAATTGCTGACCAGCAGGCAGTCCGCCACGCCGGTCGCCACGGCTTTCAGGCAATCCTCTGTGGTAGGGTAATAAACTTTTCTCCAGTTCGGAAAATGATCGAGAAGAAAGGAATCATAATTCGGATTGTTCTCATTGACCGCCACAATGACGTGATCCCGTTTCTCGAAGATATTCTGGTCCGTGACGCGCACAATCGCATAGACTTCCGCGCTGACAATCGAAGGCGTCAGCGTCATGCCCATGGTTTCGGAGTCATAGCCGCTGAAATTGGCAGGGAACATACAGTCAATCTCTCCCCGCTCCAGCGCCTCAAGGGCCGCCTCGGCCGTCGGATAGGCTTTGCTCTCAAAGTCAAGGCGCGCATTCGCCATGCACTCCGAGGCATATTCGAGATAATCCTTAAGTGCTCCGTTCAGCTCACCTGTCTCTTTGTCCTCCTCGCAGAATGCCAGGTAATTGTCCTGATACCCGACCCGGATCTTCCCGTGATCGGCAAGCCACTTCGATTCATCCGCCGTGAGAAAGGCATTGGCCCCGGTCCGCTTGAAATACTTTACAAACATCTCCTGGTTATAATACCGGTTCTCATCCTGCAGCTTGTTCAAAGCGGTGTTCATTTCATTTAAGAGATCCGGCCGCTCCTTGTTGACGGCGAAAAAGAAATCGGAAGACCCGATCTTGCACACAGGAACTGCGAGGTTCGGTTCCACGAAGGAATCCACCGTGACGTACGCGTCCAGTTCGCCGTTCATGAGCATTGTGAGGGACTCTTCTTCAGAACATGTCACTTCTATGAGTTCCGCGCGGATATCATTTTTCTCCGCCCAGTCCTTATAAAAATCGGCCTGGATACTGTTCCTGTTCACGCCGACTTTTTTCCCGTTCAAGGTAGTGTAATCCTCAGGAGAGATCTCATGGTTGTCCGGGGACATGAAGAGATAGTATTCTTCCGTTCCCATAGGGAGAGAGGGGAAGAGCATGCTCTTTTCGCGTTCGGGCGTGTAGGAGACATCGCTTAAGATGTCGATCTCGCCGTTCTCCAGCTTCTGGAGAAGCTTCGACCAGCTTCCGTTCACGTATTCATAGTTCCATCCCGTGTAAGCCGCGAGCTTCAGCTGATAGTCATAGGCATAGCCGGACCGCCGGCCGGTCTCTTTGTCCCTGATATTGAAGGTAGAGTCATACCAGCCGACCCTGACAGTCTTTGATTCCTCTTCCTCCTGTGCGCCGACATTCATGAGGAAGGAAGCGGCACAAGCCAAAAATATCAGCAGTATCGCGGTGACGCGCTTTATTTCCCGTTTCGCAAAAAGCATAGTAGATCTCCCTTCAAAGATTTACTCAAAAGAGAGTTTATCATGAATGGGTTTACTAAGCAATTCTCCTCGTTTTGAAAAAAGAGAGCTGCCGTCAATAGCAGCTCTCTTCGCGTTATACCTGTGAATTGCGATCAGTCGGAGATTGTCTTCTGTGTCTCCTTGTCGAAGTAATGTGTCTTTTCCATGTCGAGCGCAAATGTTACTGTGTCGCCGGCGCGGGCCGTTGTTCTCGGATTGACGCGGGCTGTCATCTGGGAGCCTGCGAAATCGAAATACAGGAACACTTCTGCGCCGAGCAGCTCGTAGACACGAACCGGAGCGGAGATCTTGGAATTCGGATTCGCCTTGATGAATGCCTCTTCATCATGGACGTCCTCCGGACGGATGCCGAGAACGATCGTCTTGCCGTCATAGCCGCCGGCCACGATGTTCTTGGCCTTGTCAGCCGGAACCTCAAGAATGTTCTCGCCGACTGTCAGGCTCACTGCGGAGCCGTTGACCTTAACCTTCGCATCCATAAAGTTCATCTGCGGAGAGCCGATGAATCCGGCCACGAACTGGTTGCAGGGATGATCATAGAGGTTCTGCGGTGTGTCGATCTGCTGGACGACACCGTCCTTCATGACGACGATACGTGTGCCGAGCGTCATAGCCTCTGTCTGGTCATGTGTGACGTAGATGATCGTGGCGCCCAGTCTCTGGTGCAGCTTGGAGATCTCTGTTCTCATCTGGACACGGAGCTTCGCGTCGAGGTTGGACAGCGGCTCGTCCATAAGGAAGACCTTCGGGGCACGGACGATAGCACGTCCCATCGCGACACGCTGTCTCTGACCGCCGGACAGAGCCTTCGGCTTTCTGTCAAGGAGCTTGTCCAGGTCGAGGATCTTCGCTGCTTCCTT
>CACZQS010000177.1 GCA_902783325.1 uncultured Lachnospiraceae bacterium | reverse complement strand
GATAGACGGCGTTGGAAAGAGCCTTCTCTATTGCCGCGTAATGTCTTATTCAACGAAAGTTGGGAGCAGAACGTCATGCCTGCCAATCGGCAGTGCATTCCGTTAGCGAGTATAGAATCGAAGTAAGTATGAGATCGCTTTTGCATTATTCTGTCTATGCCCGGAACGGGTGTTATAAACTGTAAAAGAGCAGATTATAATAACGTTTATATAAAGTAAAGAAAGGATTTCCATGTACGAATTTACTTCACGCGTCCGCTATTCCGAAATAAAACCGGACGGCAAGATGTCCCTGACCGCACTCATAACCAGAATGCAGGACTGCAGTGTCTTTCATTCCGAGTCGATCGGAAGAGGTCCTGAAACCTGGATCGCAGGAGGACAAGGATGGATGATTATTTCCTGGCAGATCCTGATTCACAGCATTCCGGCTTTCGGGGTGCCGATTACGACGAAGACCTGGGCTTACCGTTTCCGGGGGATCGAGGGAGACCGGAACTTCACGATTCTGGATCCTGAAGGCAATATCCTCGCGGAGGCGAACTCCAGATGGATCTATTTTGATCTCAGGGCCCAAAAACCGATGCGGGTGCCGGAGGAGGAGATGAACGGCTTCGGCTCCGAGGAGCCCCTTGACAGCTTTGTCTATTCACCGAGAAGGATCTTTCTTCCGAAGACAGAACCTGTCTCCTATGAACCTCTTCGCGTGCAGCCCATGAGCATTGACACAAACGGTCATGTCAACAATCTGGCCTATATCGATATGGCCATCCCGTATCTCCCCGATTCCTTCCACGTGAAGGAGCTCCGCGTCCAGTATAATCATCAGGCGCACCTTAAGGACCTGCTGATTCCGAAGGTATATACGGCGGAGGACGGCATCTGCATCGCCCTCGGCCTCGACACGGGTGAAGTCTGTGCGATCGTGCAGTTCCTGTGAAGCTTCTACTTGATGACATGCTATGGGATGGTATAGAATAGATCCATGATTGCATTGGGAAAAACACAAACATTACTGGTGGTAAACCGCAAGAGCCACGGCGTCTATCTGGGAGAGACCCCGGATGCGGATGCGGATTCCCGCGTCCTTCTTCCCGCCGCTGAAGTGCCGGAGGGAACGGAAGTCGGCAGCGGGCTCGACGTGTTCATTTATCGGGACTCGTCCGACCGCCTGATTGCGACAAGTGCCAGGCCTCTTGCCGAGGTCGGAGAAACCCATGTGTTCACCGTGAGCGACGTCACAAAGATCGGGGCGTTTCTTAACTGGGGTCTTCCTAAGGATCTGCTGCTGCCGTTTCATGAGCAGACAGCGAAAGTGAAGGCGGGAGACGAGGTCCTGGCTGCCGTCTATGTGGACAGGAGCGGACGGCTTGCCGCTACGATGAAGGTTTATCCTTATCTGAGGACGGATTCACCTTATATTCCGGGTGCTGCAGTCAGCGGGAGAATCTATCAGATCACTGAAGGGCACGGTGCCTATGCCGCGGTGGACGACTGTTTTTCCGGGATGATCCCGGAGCGGGAGATGCCGCCTTCGGTCAGGGTGGGTGATGTGCTTACGCTCCGCGTCACCTCGGTGAAGGAGGACGGGAAGCTGGATCTTTCCGTGAGAGAAAAAGCTTATCTTCAGATGGGAGAAGACGCTGAGCATATCTATAAGCGCATAGCGGAGGATTTTGCCGGGGAGCTGCCTTACGATGATCATGCGGATCCCGAGAGGATCCGTTCCGATTTCGGGCTTTCCAAGGCCGCATTCAAGAGAGCGGTCGGACGGCTGTACAAGGAACGCAGGATTGCGCTCGAAGGCGGCCGTATTATAGTGCTTTGAGGAGGAGGAAATCATTATGACAAATGTCACTGAGATGGTGAACGACCTGACCGCGAAGGCAGGAGTGAGCGATATCAGGGTTCCGGATTATCCGTGGGTTCCGACGGCTCTGATCATCATCACGCTCATTCTCGGAATTGTCTATTGCTTCTTTGGCTTTAAGGCAGTGAAGTTCCTCTCCACACTGGTCGGCTTCTGCATCGGTCTTGGTATAGGCTACGCGATTGCCAGTACGGCCAAGCTGGAGCAGCCGCTCACGCTCGTCGTTCCGATCATCGGCGCCGTCGTGTTTGCGATTCTCGGATTCTTCCTCTATCGCATCGGCGTATTCCTTGTCGTACTGCTGGCTGTTTCTTCAATAGCATCTTCTCTTCTTCTGGAGTACACAAAACTCGATGAGACAGTTGTGATGATTGCCGCACTTGTTGTCGGAGTGATTCTGTCGATACTTTGTGTCGTATATCTGCGGCCGATCGTGATCATAAGCACGGCGCTGGCCGGCGGTCTTATGTTCTCGAATGAACTCTTCGAGAATCTCATCAAGGTCCGCTGGAGCCCGCAGGTCGAGACAATCGTGAGACTTGGAGTCGGAGTGATCCTGGCCCTCATCGGCATGATTTATCAGTTCCAGTCCACCAAAAACTATGTTGACAGCGAAGACTGACCTATGTCATTTACACATCTGCACGTCCACACGGAGTATTCGCTCCTGGACGGATCCAATAAAATAAAAGAATATGTATCCCGGGTGAAGGAGCTGGGCCAGACGTCGGCGGCCATCACGGATCACGGAGTGATGTACGGATGCATAGATTTTTACAAAGAGGCCCTCGCGCAGGGGATCAAACCGATCCTCGGCTGCGAGGTCTATGTTTCTCCCGGCAGCCGTTTTGACCGGGGCAGTACTTCGGAGGAGAGATATTTCCATCTGGTGCTGCTCGCTGAGAACAATCAGGGTTACAGCAATCTCGTCCGTATCGTATCCGCCGGATTCACAGAAGGATTCTATTACAAACCCCGCGTCGATAAGGAACTGCTTAAAACTTATCACGAGGGCCTGATTGCGCTGTCCGCGTGTCTGGCAGGTGAAGTGCCGCGCCATATCAGCGCCGGGGATTACGCGGGGGCGAAAGAGGCGGCCTTTGAGTACCGGGAGATTTTCGGGGAAGGGAACTTTTTCCTTGAGCTGCAGGATCACGGGATTCCGGAACAGAAGCACGTGAACCAGATGCTGATCCGCATGCACGAGGAGACCGGCATCCCGCTCGTCGCCACCAATGACGTGCATTATACCTATAAAGAGGACGTTGACTCCCATGACATCCTGCTGTGCATCCAGACCCAGAAAAAGGTTTCGGATGAGGACCGCATGCGCTATGAGGGCGGTCAGTATTATGTGAAATCCGAGGAGGAGATGCGGCAGCTGTTCTCCTTTATTCCCGAAGCGGCGGACAACACTCAGGCAATAGCTGACCGGTGCAATGTCACGATCACGTTCGGCGAGCGTAAGATTCCCGAATATGACGTGCCGGGCGGCGGGAGCGCGCTGGATTATCTGCGCGCCCTGTGCGAGGAGGGCATGCGCAGGAACTACGGAGAGAATTACCGGGAGGAGCGGCCTGAGCTCACGGACAGACTGGAATATGAGATCAGCACCATCGAGAAGATGGGGTTTGTGGATTATTTCCTGATCGTCTGGGACTATGTCCATTTCGCAAAAGATCACGGGATCATCGTCGGTCCGGGGAGGGGATCGGCGGCGGGTTCCATCGTCTCCTATGCCCTCGGAATTACGGAACTGGATCCGATCCGCTACCAGCTGCTCTTTGAGAGATTTCTGAATCCGGAGAGAGTCTCCATGCCTGATATCGACGTGGACTTCTGCTTTGAGAGAAGGCAGGAGGTCATCGATTACGTCGTCGGAAAGTACGGACGCGACCGCGTCGTGCAGATCGTGACCTTCGGCACGATGGCGGCGCGCGGCGTGATCCGCGATGTGGGGAGGGCGCTCGACCTGCCATACAGTGAGTGCGACCGTATCGCCAAGATGATTCCGAAGGAGCTGGGCATCACGCTGGAGAAAGCCCTGAAAGACAGCTCTGATTTGAGGGGCGAGTATCAGACAAATGAGGAAATCCGCTACCTGATCGACATGTCGATGAGGCTGGAGGGACTTCCGAGAAATACTTCTATGCACGCCGCGGGCGTTGTCATTTCCAAAAAACCTGCCGTGGAATATGTCCCGCTGTCGAGGGCGGCGGACGGCTCCATCACGACACAGTACACCATGACTACTCTGGAGGAGCTCGGGCTTCTCAAGATGGATTTCCTGGGACTCAGGACACTCACGGTAATCCAGAATGCAGTGGGTCTCATCAATGATGAGATCAGGGAGCACTGCGGCCGTGACGAAGAGCAGATCCAAAAGTACAGCCGCCCCGACGGCGGGTGCGGTCTCCTTAATATCGACAAAGCGGATGCCAATGACCCGAAGGTCATGGAGATGATCGGCAAGGGAAAGTGCGAAGGCGTCTTCCAGCTCGAGAGTGCGGGCATGAAGGCGTTCATGAAGGAGCTGCAGCCCCATTCGCTCGAGGATATTATCGCGGGAATCGCGCTTTACCGGCCGGGCCCCATGGATTTCATTCCGAAATACATCCGCGGCAAGGAGCATCCGGAATCCGTGACCTACGATTCGCCTCTGATGGAACCGATTCTCGGCAATACTTACGGGTGCATCGTGTACCAGGAGCAGGTGATGCAGATCGTGCGGGAGCTGGGCGGATACAGTCTGGGCAGGTCGGACCTCGTGCGGAGGGCCATGTCGAAAAAGAAGGCCTCCGTCATGGAGAAGGAGCGGAAGAACTTTATTTACGGCAATAAGGAAGAAGGCGTTCCCGGCTGTATCGCGCTCGGGGTGCCGGAAGAGGTCGCATCCCATATATTCGACGAAATGACGGATTTCGCGAAGTATGCCTTCAACAAAAGCCATGCGGCCGCTTATGCAGTGGTGTCCTTCCAGACGGCATTTTTAAAATGCTACTATCCGGTGGAGTACATGGCCGCGCTCCTGACCTCTGTCATAGACGCGCCCACAAAATGCGCCGAGTACCTGGTGCACTGCCGCGCGCTGAATATAGGGATTCTCCCGCCCTCCGTCAATACCGGCGAGGGGAAATTCACGGCCGAGGACGGCTCGATCCGCTGCGGCATGTATGCGATCAAAGCGATCGGGCGGGGCGTGATCGACAATATCGTGGAAGAAAGACGCAGCGGAGGACCGTACAGATCGCTGCACGACCTGATTTCCAGAACTTACGGCAGGGACCTCAACAAGCGGGCGATAGAGAACCTCATCGCCGCGGGCGCATGCGACTGCTTCGAGGGCACGAGGAAGCAGCTTATGCAGGTGTATCCGCGCATTCTTGACCAGGCTGCGCGCGAGAGCAAAGATTCGATTTCCGGGCAGATGTCCCTCTTTGATTTTATGCAGCCCGAGGAGAGGCAGGCGTTTGAGACGAAGCTTCCGGACGTGGGGGAATTTAACCGTGAGACACTGCTTGCGTACGAGAAGGAAGTGCTCGGCATTTATTTAAGCGGTCATCCCCTGGAAGAATATGAGTCATTGATGAAGAGCAGGATCACGGCGGTGTCCTCGGATTTCGCTCTGGATGAGGAGACGGGCGTCTCCCGCGTGAAGAATGATGAGCGGAAGGTGATCGGGGGCCTTGTCGCGTCAAAGACCATCAAGTCGACGAAGACCGGGAAAACGATGGCATTTATCATGATCGAGGACCTGGTTGGAGCGGTAGAAGTTCTGGTATTTCCGACGGTTTATGACCGCTCAAGGGACTGCCTCAAAGAGGACGAGAAGCTGTTTGTCGAGGGACGCGTCACCGTGGAGGACGACAAGCCGAGCAAGCTGATTGCCGACCGGATCACTCCATTTTCCGAGATTCCGAGAGAACTGTGGATTGCCTTTCCCGATATGGGAGAGTATCTCCGCTGCCAGGGAGAGCTTGATGACCTGGTATCGGAATCGGAAGGAATTGACGAGGTCTATCTCTTCTTAAGGGATACAAAGCAGTACCGCCCGTATGACGCCAGGGGAGGAATCCTCATCACGCCGGAGACACTGCAGGCGTTCCGCGCCTATTTCGGCGAGAAAAATGTCACGGTGCGGGTGAAGAAAGATTGGTAAATCGCGATTCTCGAAGAGGAATCGCGCGCGAATTGCACAGCAGCGAAGCTGCTTTCCTAAGTGCAATTCTGCGATCCGCCGGAGGCTTCAATCTTTGACACGAGCTTTTACTCATGACAAAGAGAAGTTTCCCCTGCACATACTTCTCATGATTAAAGTCACAAGAATCGTGTGTCAAAGATTGAAAAGATTTGGCTTTTGCCGTATGATGATAGGGTAGCTTCTTAATTGACACGGCAATTCTTCGGAGGCATAGGAAGATGGCGGAAAAGAAAAGTATTAAGACGATCGGAGTTCTGACGAGCGGCGGAGATGCGCCTGGCATGAACGCAGCGATCCGCGCTGTTGTGAGACGCGGGCTCGGCAGAGGCCTTAAAGTCTACGGCATCTACAGAGGTTATGACGGACTCATGGAAGACGATGTCAAGGAGATGAGCGCCCAGGATGTCTCCGATACGATTCAGAAGGGCGGCACGGTGCTCTATACGGCCAGATGTGCGGAGATGCGCACGATTGAGGGCCAGCAGCACGCGGCGGAGACCTGCCGGAGGTACGGGATCGACGGTCTCGTCGTCATCGGCGGTGACGGCTCGTACCGCGGCGCGCAGGCGCTCGCCCATCAGGGGATCAACGTCGTGGGACTGCCGGGCACGATTGACCTGGATATCTCCTGTACGGAATATACGATCGGATTCGACACTTCCGTGAACACGGCGATGGAAGCGATCGACAAGGTCCGCGACACGTCTACCTCCCACGAGAGATGTTCCATTATTGAGGTCATGGGAAGAAATGCCGGTTATCTCGCGCTGTGGTGCGGCATCGCCAACGGTGCGGAGGATATCCTGCTTCCCGAGACTTATGATTATGATGAGCAGAAGATCATTGACAATATCATAGACAGCCGCAGACGCGGGAAGAAGCATCACATCATCATCAACGCGGAAGGCGTCGGGCATTCCGCGTCCATGGCGAGACGGATCGAGGCCGCGACGGGAATTGAGACCCGCGCGACGATTCTCGGACACATGCAGCGCGGCGGCAGTCCTACGGCAAAGGACCGTGTCTATGCGTCCATCATGGGATGCATGGCCGTGGACCTTCTCATCGAAGGGAAGTCCGAGCGCGTCGTAGGGTATAAGAACGGCGAATTCCAGGATTTCGATATTGATGAGGCGTTGGCGATGGTCAAAGGAATTGATCCTTATCAGTACGAGATTGCTACTGCGATGTCCGGCGGCTATCACAAGGATGAAGTGAAAAAAGTCATCAAAGACGAGTCGCTGTGAGGCATTAGAGGATGCTGTCGTTTAAAGATGTCACATTTCTTGAGAAGAATAAAAAGGCCCGCGATACGCAGGGCCTTTTTGTGGCGGAAGGAAGAAAGCTTTTTATGGAAGCCCCGGCGGAGTCGATCGTGCAGGTGCTGATGACAAAGCGCTTTGCCAAAGAGCATCCGGAGGTCCTTGAGCGGATTCCGGCGGGGTGCTTTGTGACGGCGGACATTGACGAGACGCGGTTTTTCGGGCTTTCCGACACAAAGACGCCGCAGGGCATCCTGACGGTTTTAAAGAAGATGGACTGGAGGGCGGAGGAGATCTTTCAAGGCGCCTGTCCGTTCTATATGATACTGGAGAATCTGCAGGACCCGGGCAACGCCGGAACGATTCTTAGAACCGGCGAGGCGGCAGGCGTCACGGCCGTATTCCTGACGGAGGGCTCCGTGGACCTGTACAGCCCGAAGACGATCCGTTCGACGATGGGATCGATCTACCGGGTGCCGCATTTTTACGTTCCTTCCGGAAAAGCGATTGCGGATGAGCTGTTTGGCCGCGCGGTGAATCTTTATGCCGCCCATCTTCGGGGGCGCAGGGTTTACACGGACTGCGATTTTCGCGGCGGCACCGCTTTTGCAATCGGCAACGAGAGCCGCGGCATCTCGGAAGAGCTCGCCTTATCCTGCAGCGAGCTGATCCGTATCCCCATGCTGGGAAAAGTGGAATCACTGAACGCCGCCATGGCAGCCGGCGTGCTTATGTATGAGACGCAGCGGCAGCGGCGGGCGATGTAAGAGGAGGTTGTATGAATTTAAAAGGACGTCATTTTCTGACATTACGGGACTATACGGCGGAGGAGATCACCTATCTCATAGATCTGTCCGCAGAACTCAAAGACAAGAAGAAGCGCGGGATCTATGACTACGACATCCCGCATAAGAACATCGCGCTGATTTTCGAGAAGACCAGTACCCGCACGCGCTGCTCCTTTGAAGTGGCGGCTCATGACTGCGGCATGCAGGTGACCTATCTCGATCCTTCCGGTTCCCAGATCGGGAAGAAGGAAAGCATTGCGGACACGGCCCGCGTTCTCGGACGGATGTACGACGGGATCGAGTACCGCGGCTTTGAGCAGTCAATCGTCGAGGAGCTGGCGAAGCACGCGGGAGTTCCGGTCTGGAACGGCCTCACCAATGAATACCATCCGACACAGATCCTGGCGGACCTGCTGACGATCCGCGAGAAGTTTGGTGAATTAAAGGGAAAGAAGCTGACCTATATGGGCGACGCCCGCTACAATATGGGCAATTCCCTGATGATCGCGTGCAGCAAGATGGGGATGCATTTTACGGCCTGCACGAACAGGGCCTATTTCCCGAATGCGGAGCTTGTGGCCGAGTGCAGGGCGGAGGCCGAAAAGAGCGGCGGATCCGTGACACTGACGGAGAGTGTGGAAGAGGGTGCGCGCGGAGCGGACGTGATCTACACCGATGTCTGGGTTTCCATGGGCGAACCGGAGGAAGTCTGGGAGGAGCGCATCCGGGTCCTGAAGCCGTATCAGGTAAATGCAGCCGTTATGAAGCTGGCCGGGAAGGATGCCGTCTTCATGCACTGCCTGCCCGCGTTCCACGATCTGAAGACCACGATCGGAAAACAGATTTATGATAAATACGGCCTCACGGCGATGGAAGTGACGGACGATGTATTCGAGTCGGAGCGGTCTGTCGTATTTGACGAGGCGGAGAACCGCATGCATACAATCAAAGCCGTTATGGTAGCGACGCTTAAGTGAGCAATGAGGTCTGGTCCATGAACTACGTGGAGGAAGCGCGGACTCTTCTTGAAAAATGGGGAGAGGCCGCGCATTTTCAACTGAATTATTATGAGAGCACAGATTCTACGAACGAGGAAGTGAAGCGCGCGGCGGCGCGGGGCGCTGCAGAGGGATTTGCAGCCTGCGCCGATGAGCAGACGGCCGGAAAGGGGCGGCGCGGAAGGGAATGGAAAAGTCCTGCGGGAGAAGCCGTCTACTTTTCTTTTCTTCTCTTTCCGGAGATCGCGCCGGAGCATGCTCCCATGCTGACACTTATTATGGGGCTTGCGGGAAGTCTTGCAGTGCGGGAGCTGACCTCCCTCCCGGCGCAGATCAAATGGCCGAATGACATCGTGATCGGCAATAAGAAGATCTGCGGGATTCTGACAGAGGCCGTTCCGGGAGGAGGCATCGTCATAGGGTGCGGGGTCAACGTCAACAACGGGGCATTTTCCGAAGAGATCGCGGACAGGGCTTCATCCCTCTTTCTGGAGGGCGGCTGCAAGGTGTCCCGCGGACATCTGCTCGCCCTGATGCTGCGGCATTTTTACCGGAATTACAGAACCTTTCTCCTGACGGAAAACCTGGTTGCATTAGTGGACGAGTACAACGGTCTGCTCGTGAATCTGGACAGGGAGGTTCGGGTCGAGGACCCGCTGGGGGCTTATACCGGAATTGCCCGGGGAATCAGTGATACGGGCGAACTTCTCGTGGAGACTGAGCCGGGAGCCGTGCAGCGAGTCAGCTCCGGAGAGGTGTCCGTGCGCGGACTATACGGGTATACGCTATGAGTCGTCTTTGCGGGATCGAACTGAAAAGCCCGCTGATCCTCGGGCCCATGGCCGGTGTCACGGACCGGCCCTTCAGGGAGCTCTGCCGCGAAATGGGGGCAGGGCTTGTTTCGATGGAAATGGTGAGCGCCAATGCGGTCAAGTACGGAAACCGCAAAACGCTGGAATTTATTGATATCGGGGAGGGAGAACATCCGGTTTCGATGCAGCTGTTCGGCCCTGATCCGGAGACCTTCCGCATCGCCATCGATGCGCTTAAGGACTATCCGTATGACATACTTGATATCAATATGGGCTGTCCCATGCCGAAGATCGTAAAGAACGGCGAAGGATCGGCCCTCATGCTGAATCCCGCACTGGCGGAGGAGATCGTCCGCGAGTGTGTCCGCGCGTCGGACCGGCCGGTGACGGTCAAGATGCGCGCCGGTTTTTTCGAGGGCGAGCGCACGGCCCCGGAACTGGCAAGGAGGGTTGAGGCGGCGGGTGCGTCCGCAGTCGCCGTACACGGAAGGACCCGGGACCAGTACTACACGGGTAAGGCGGACTGGAGCATTATCCGCGAAGTAAAAGAAGCGGTGTCGATTCCGGTCATAGGAAACGGGGACGTGACGGACGGTGAGAAAGCCGCCGCCATGATGAGGGAGACTGGCTGTGATTTTGTTATGATCGCCAGAGGTGCGAGAGGCAATCCCTGGAT
>CACZQS010000176.1 GCA_902783325.1 uncultured Lachnospiraceae bacterium | reverse complement strand
GCGCGGAGAATCCGGTAGGAGGCATGGCGGTCCCCTTCAAAGTAGAGCACCGTATCCACCATGTGTTCCAGCACGCGCGGGCCTGCCACCGAGCCGTCCTTTGTCACATGTCCCACAATAAAGATCGAGATTCCCAGCGTTTTTGCCAGCATCATAAGGACGCCGGTCGCTTCCCTGACCTGGGAGACGGATCCCGGCGCGGAGCTGATCTCCTCGCTGTACATCGTCTGAATCGAGTCGATCACACAGACATCCGGCATTTCCTCCGTGATGGTTTCCCTGATATCGCCGAGATTCGTCTCAGCCAGCAGAAAGAGAGAATCGGAATCTGCCCCCGATCTTTGATCAGGGGAGCCCGTCGCGGCTCCCCGCGACTTCAAAGCTTCTCCATCAGGAGAAGCTCCCTTGCTAATTCTCTCCGCGCGGATCCTGATCTGCTGCAGCGATTCCTCTCCGGATATGTACAGAATCTTTCTTCCCTGGTCCGCATATCTCCTGCAGGCCTGAAGGAGAATGGTCGATTTCCCGATTCCCGGATCTCCTCCGATGAGGACGAGAGATGCCTTGACAAGGCCTCCGCCCAGGACGCGGTCCAGTTCCCCGATCCCGGAAAGGATTCTCACTTCTTCATCCAGGGAAATGTCACGGATCCTGGCCGGCTTTGCTCTCTCTGCCCTCCCGCGCCTGGGCGTCGCCTGCGGAGAACTCGGAGCAATCTTTTCCTCCACAAACGTATTCCAGCCTTTGCAGGCAGGACACTGGCCCATCCACTTTGACGATTCGTACCCGCAGTTCTGACAGAAGAAAACGGTTTTTGCTGTCTTTGCCATAGATCGGATTCTTCCTTATTCTGTTTTCACGGCAACGATGCGGACTTCCACTGCCTGTCCGCCCAGCTCCACGCTGAACGAAAGCTTTCCGCCAAGGTTTGAGCGGAGGGAATCTCTTCTCTCCCCGTTGATGATCAGATCGTATTCCGCCTCGGGTTCGCACTGCACCGTAATCTGCGCATCCTCAGGGCCGTCCACGAAAAAGCACAGCCCGTCTTCCGTCTCCTGCAGATGGGACACCGCCGTACCCGGCTCGGATTCGTAAACAAACATTTCATTCTTCTCGAGTCTGGTAATCTCGTCATATGTTTTCACCTTGTAGAGATCACCTTCATGAGCGAAATCCGATTTTTTTGTCTTCGTCTTAAGTTCATAGTCACCGAAACTGATCGTGCCGTCCGCCTCAGTGCGGATCAGCTCCTTAATTGCTGCCATAAAACCTCTTTCCTCCTAAAACTACTTCCGCACAAAACATATTTCGTTGTTCTTCAGCGACACCGTCACAGCGTCGCCCTCCCGGATCTCGCCGCGGAGAAGCATCTCGGCAATCGGATTTTCGATTCCGGTCTGAATCTCCCGCTTGATCGGCCTCGCGCCGTACTTCGGCGAGAACCCTTTCCCGGCTATGTGCTTTCTCACGGCCGGCGTCATTTTCAAATAAATCCTCATCTGGGTCTCGGCCCTCTTCTTAAGATCATCAAAGAGAAGCCCCACAATCTGCTCCACCTCGGTGCTGTTCAGAGGATGGAAGACGATGATTTCATCAATCCGGTTCAGGAACTCAGGGCGGAACAGCCTTTTCACTTCCTCCATCACGCCGGACTTCATCGCCTCGTAATCCTTCTTCTCGTCAGCACCGGCCCCGAAGCCGAGCCTCTTCGGATCCACGATCGCCTTCGCTCCGGCATTCGAGGTCATGATGATGCACGTGTTTTTAAAATCCACCCGCCTGCCGCGGGAATCCGTGATCCGGCCCTCGTCAAGAACCTGCAGAAGCACATTGAACACATCCGGGTGAGCCTTCTCGATCTCATCAAATAAAATGACACTGTACGGATGCCGCCGCACCTGCTCGGAGAGCTGACCTCCTTCTTCATGGCCCACATAGCCCGGAGGAGATCCGATCATTCTTGAGACGGAATGCTTCTCCATGTATTCCGACATGTCCACGCGGATCATGTTCTGTTCGGAGCCATAGACGATGTCGGCCACCGCTTTGGAGAGCTCCGTCTTGCCGACGCCGGTAGGCCCGAGGAACAAAAAGCTTCCCGTCGGGCGCTTCGGATCCTTCAGCCCGACGCGTCCCCTGCGGATCGCACTGGAGACAGCTGATACGGCCTCATCCTGCCCGATGATGCGCTTGTGAAGCTCACTTTCAAGCCGGGAAAGCTTTTTGGTTTCCGCCTCCGCGAGCCTGGCAACCGGAATGTGCGTCCAGTCCGACACCGCTTCCGCGATCACCTCCGCGTCCACTTCCGGAACGGAGCCGTCCGCTTCATGTTTCTTTTCCTTCAGGTGCTTCTTCTCAAGCTTCGCTTCGAGTCTGGTCTGTTCCGCCTGCAGCTTCTTTGCCTTCTTGAACTCTCCCTTTAAGACAGCCCGCTCCTTATCCGCCATGACCTCTTTAAGTTCCGCCTCTTCCTTCGGGACAGCCTTCGGATCCGTAAATGCGCGCAGTGTGACCTTCGAGGCCGCCTCGTCGATAAGATCAATCGCCTTGTCCGGGAGCCTTCTGTCATTGATATAGCGCTCGGAGAGCTGCACGGCGGCGGACAGTGCCTCATCAAGAATCTTTACATTGTGGTGCTGCTCATAATAAGGTCTTAGGCCTTCCAGGATCTGCACCGCCTCATCGGACGAGGGCTCCTCCACCTGAACCGGCTGGAATCTGCGCTCCAAAGCCGAATCCTTCTCAATGTATTTCCGGTATTCGTCGATGGTCGTCGCGCCGATCACCTGGATCTCCCCTCTTGACAGGGAGGGCTTCATGATGTTGGAGGCATCGAGCGCCCCCTCCGCCCCGCCGGCTCCGATCAGTGTGTGCAGCTCATCGATAAAGAGCAGGATGCCGCTGCTTGCCGTCACTTC
>CACZQS010000175.1 GCA_902783325.1 uncultured Lachnospiraceae bacterium | reverse complement strand
TATGAAAAAAGAATATCTGGCAGAAGTCATCGGGACAGCAGTCCTTGTGTTTATGGGATGCGGAACGGCAATGCTTGTCGGCTGTGACGCGGCAAGCGGATCGGGATACCTGTTAACAGCTCTTGCCTTCGGCCTTACGATTGTGGCCATGGCCTATTGTGTGGGCAACGTCTCGGGATGTCATATCAATCCTGCCGTTTCTCTGGCGGTGTATATGACAGGCGGCCTGGATACCGCCGATTTTATCGGCTATGTGATTTCCCAGATTCTTGGCGGATTCGTCGGATCAGCGCTTCTGGCTTTGATTTTCGGCCTCGGCCATGTTCCGGACATGACCGGAGGATACGGCGCTAACGGACTGGCCGGAGTACACGCAAACGCGATAGCGGGTCTTCTGGTGGAAATCATTCTGACGTTCATCTTTGTGCTTACGATTCTCGGCGTCACATCGAAGAAGGCAGGGCACGGTTCCTTCGGCGGACTGGTTATCGGACTCAGTCTTACCTTTGTCCACATTCTGGGAATCGGCCTGACCGGAACGAGTGTCAACCCGGCGAGAAGTATTGCGCCTGCTGTTTTTGCGGCAGCAACAGGGAATGCCGGACCGCTGGTGAGTCTGTGGGTCTTCATCGTGGGACCGCTTGCCGGTGCTGCACTTGCCGCAGTCCTGTGGAAGAAACTGGAGAAGTAATGAATCGATTATGACAGGGGTGAGTCTTTATGAGGCTTGCCCCTTTTTATACTTTTATCATGGCTGTTCTTATGGTATGAAAATTCTGTATAACTATCCGGCACCCCTGAAATCAGAGCAAAAATCAGGCAGAAAAACGGAATGATCGCAAGGAGGTAAAGCTTTGAAGAAGAAAATGTCACTATTGGCCCTGACCGGTATCCTGGCTTTTGGTCTGACAGCAGGTGTAAGCGCATCGGACGCATCGGAAACAGCCGCCGGTAAAGACACTGATATGCGGAAGATCATTATTGATACGGACACAGGCGCTGATGATGCCGCAGCCATAATCCTGGCGGCATGCAGTCCGGAAGTTGAGATCATGGGAGTCACGGTACTGGCCGGGAACGTTGATTTGGAGCAGGGGACGAAGAACGCTTTGGCCACGCTTGAGCTTATAGGCTGTGACGTGCCTGTATATAAGGGATCGGAAATCCGTTACGACGGGTCTGCCATCACGCCTCACAGTGTGTTTGGCGCGGACGGCATGGGCGATATGGATCTGATTCATCCGGAAGGAAGCGCTGAGGAGGAAGATGCCGTCAGCTATATCCTTGATACAGTTCGCAGTAATCCGGGAGAGCTTGAAATTGTGATGCTCGGACCGGCAACCAATATTGCCAGAGCCATCGACACTGATCCGAAAACCATGAAGCAGGTAAAGCGAATCTGGTCCATGGGAACACCCGGAATCAAAGGTCCCGGCAACGCCTCTCCTGTTGCGGAATTCAACGTGTATCTGGATGCGCCTGCTTACCGCAGAGTGCTTGACTTCGGTGTTCCGGTGACGGTGATCGGCCTGGATGTATGCGACGGAGAAAGTAAATGGTCTGACCGTGATTTTGAGAAACTGTTTGCATTCGGCCGGGTTGGGCAATATGTAACGAATTCCTTCGATAAAATCCGTGAGTATTATAAGAATAACGGCTCTGCCGATTCTGTTATGAACTGTGACGGTACTGCCATGATGTGCGTTGTCTGCCCTGAATTTATTACGGAAAGCAGGCTGTGCCACGGAAGCTGCATTACCGATCCCGGCGAGACCTACGGACAGGTGATCTTCTACCAGAAAGGCTTCACGTATGACATGACCCAGGAGGGGGAATTCGACTATAACGTAACTCTTGTCTGTGATGTGGCACGAATGACATGCTTTATGGAATATCTGACCAGAATGGGAAGTCTGATCGCGAGCGTTTACTAATATGAGCCGGTTCATGAACTCTTTTGACATCAACACTGTATTGCGCTATACTTAGGTGAACATGGGAAGTGAAAAACGGGTGTTTTGATCTTCCTGAAGTATTTGCATAATGAGGAGGTACAAGGATGAAAAGAAAAGTCTTAAGCGTACTGGTATGTCTGGGAATGGCAGCAGGCCTTGTCAGCGGAACGGTTTCCGCAGTTTCCGCGGATGATGCCGCAAAGGATTTCAAGGTCGGATTCATCACCCTTCACGATGAGAATTCCACCTACGACCTGAACTTCATCAACGGCGCCACAGAGGCGTGCGAGAAGCTCGGCGTGGAGTATGTCATCAAGAAGAACGTCCCGGAAGGCCAGGAGTGCTATGACGCGGCGTGCGAGCTGGCGGATGCCGGCTGCAAGGCGATCTTCGCGGATTCCTTCGGACATGAGGACTACATGATCGAAGCTGCGAAGGAATTCCCGGATGTGCAGTTCTGCCACTCCACAGGAACAAAGGCCCACACGGAAGGCCTTGACAACTTCCACAATGCATTCGCGTCCATCTACGAGGGCCGCTACCTGGCAGGCGTAGCCGCAGGCATGAAGCTCAACCAGATGATCGCAGACGGCACCATCACCGAGGACCAGGCCAAGATCGGTTATGTCGGCGCTTATACCTACGCAGAGGTTATCTCCGGCTACACATCCTTCTTCCTGGGCGTCCGCTCCGAGTGCCCCACCGCTGAGATGGAAGTCACCTTCACGGGCTCCTGGTACGATGAGACCGCCGAGAAGGAAGGCGCTACGAAGCTTATCAACGACGGCTGCGTACTGCTCAGCCAGCACGCGGACTCCATGGGCGCACCGACAGCCTGCGAAGCTGCCGGCATCCCGGACGTCTCCTACAACGGCAGCACCATCGCGGCCTGCCCGAACACCTTCATCGTATCCTCCCGCATCGACTGGGCTCCTTACTATGAATATGCCATTTCCACATTCATGGAAGGCGGCAACATCGATGCCGACTACACAGGCGATCTGAGCACCGGCTCTGTTGTCCTGACCGAGATCAATGAGAACGTCGCGGCCGAAGGCACTGTCGAGCATGTGGAAGAGGTCAAGGCTGCCCTTGAGGCGGGCGATGTCCATGTCTTTGATACATCGACATTTACCGTAGACGGCGCTGCTCTCGAGAGCTACATGGCTGATGTCGACACAGATCCGAACTATGAAGGTGACACGGAAGTCATCTCCGACGGATATTTCCATGAGTCCGAATATCGTTCGGCTCCTTACTTTGATCTGCAGATCGACGGCATCACGCTTCTGGATACAGCGTTCTGATATCAGATAAGCGGTTCCGTGAGAACCCGGGTAAGTCTGCCCGGGTTCTCTTTTATACATTTTGGGATCAGCCCCATCTGTCATACATCTTTTTATGAGGAGGCATAGCAAGTGAACAGTCATCCGGCCGCAGTGCAGCTGCGCGGCATCACAAAGATATTCGGGAGCGTAGTAGCCAATGACGGCGTCGACCTGGACATCCGGCGGGGAGAGATTCTGGCTCTCCTGGGCGAAAACGGAAGCGGAAAGACGACGCTGATGAATATGCTCTCCGGCATTTATTATCCGGACAGCGGTTCCATCTGCATCAACGGTGAGGAGGTGTCCATCGGCTCCCCCAAGGAGGCATTTGCCTACGGCATCGGTATGATTCATCAGCATTTTAAACTGGTGGATGTACTGACGGCGGCGGAGAACATCGTATTAGGTCTCAAAGAAGAGGGACGCCTGGATCTTGCGAAGGCAGAGAGGCGCATCCGGGAGATCTGCGATACCTACGGCTTTGACGTGAATCCGAGGCAGAAGATCTATGACATGTCCGTCTCCCAGAAGCAGACGGTGGAGATCGTGAAGGTTCTCTACCGCGGAGCGGACATCCTGATTCTGGACGAACCCACCGCGGTCCTGACGCCCCAGGAGACCGACAGGCTCTTTGCAGTCCTCCGCACCATGCGGGACGACGGGAAGGCCATCATCATCATCACTCACAAGCTCCACGAGGTGGAGGACTTAAGCGACAGGGTCGCGGTCCTCAGAAAAGGCAAGTACATCGGGGAGATGATGACGAAGGATACCAACGCCCAGGAGATGACCGACATGATGGTGGGACGCTCCGTCTCGCTCAACATCAGACGGCCGGAGCCGAAGGACGTAAAGCCCCGTATGGAGATAAGCGGACTCACCGTGCGCTCCGG
>CACZQS010000174.1 GCA_902783325.1 uncultured Lachnospiraceae bacterium | reverse complement strand
TTCTTCGACATAATCGAGAAAACAACGATCAGAATCAACAGAAGGATCGGCATGGACAGATCCGCGAATATTTCACCAGTGCTTTTTTTCTTTTTTTCTACCATTTCCTTTTCCTCTTTAGCTCCCTTTATAGACCAGACGCAAGTGCAAGAACCTTCTCCTGCGAGAATTCCTGTCTCTGCAGCTCCCCTGTCTGTTCACCCTCGTGAAGTACGATGATCCGCTCCGACATACCCAGCAGCTCTTCCATATCGGAAGAAACCATCAGAATCGATTTGCCCTGTTCAGCCAGCTCGTTCATCAGCAGATAGATCTCATGGCGGGCACCGATATCGATGCCTCTCGTGGGCTCATCGAAGATCAGGATGTCCGGATCCGCAGCAAGAGCCTTCGCAATAACCACTTTCTGCTGGTTTCCTCCGGAAAGCCCGCTGGCCACCTGGTCAAGGAACGGAGTCTTGATCTTAAGGCGGACTTTATAGTCCTCGGCAAGCTTAGTCTCCGCTTTCTTATCTACCACACCGCCTTTTGCCAGTTTATCAATGGTTGAAATTGAAATATTCCAGTCGATCGGCTTATCGATAAAACATCCCTGGAACTTTCTGTCTTCCGGAATCAGACCTACACCTGCTTCCATTCCGTCTTTGGGAGAAGACAGCTTCTTTTCCTGCCCTTTGAAGAGAATCTGGCCGCTCTCCTTATGGGCTGCGCCGAAGATCAGGTGCATCAGCTCCGTTCTTCCCGCTCCCACAAGACCTGCGAATCCGAGAATCTCTCCCCTATGCAGTTCAAAATTAATGTTGCGGACACCATTACCGGTCAGATTCTTCACGGACAGAACCACCTCAGATCCTGCCGGCTTCTTCTCAGGATAAGTGTTGGACAGCTCGCGTCCGACCATGAAATTGATCAGTTCCTGCTTGCTGGTGTCCTTGATGTCCTTTGTCGTAACGTACTGTCCGTCTCTTAAAATCGACACCCGGTCGCAGATTCGGAACAGCTCGTCCAGTCGGTGAGAGATGTAAATAACAGTGACCTGGCTGGCTTTCAGTTTGTCCACCAGCTTGAAGAGGCTCTCCTGCTCACTGACGGTAATGGCCGCTGTAGGCTCGTCCATAATGATGACCTTCGCGTTCCGTACCATTGCCTTTGTGAGCTCAACGATCTGCCTGTTCGCGATGGAGAGCTCCCTGATCAGCGTAGCAGGATGAACGTGACAGTCAAACTCGGCCAGGAGCTCGGCAGCTTTCTTCTGCCTTGCTCTGTCATTCAGCACCATGCCCTGATCATCCTTCACGCCCATAAAAATATTGTCGGCCACACTCATGGCCTCAAACTGGATCAGCTCCTGATACACTACAGCAATTCCCATCTCGATAGCTTTGGCCGGTTCCATATAAGGATAACTCTTTCCTTCGAATTCGATAGTCCCGGACGTAGGTCTGATCGCTCCTGAGATGGACTTGATAAACGTAGACTTCCCGGCTCCATTTTCTCCTACAAGCGCATGCACCTCTCCCTTTTCAAAAGAGATAGACACATTATCCAGTGCCTTGACCCCGGGATACTCCTTTGAGATGTTCTTCAAAGATAAGATTTCCGTAAAATCACCTCCCTCTCCGTGATGCTCGGATCTCCTGCACCTTATCTCAAGTAAACCTGACTGTTTACATTATAACAGCAAATGGATCGTTTCGCATACTCAAAGAGCATCAAAACCATCTCATCTGTTGTATTTTATGTGATAAGCATTCTTCTATGTGCAACAGTTTCATATAATATGTTGCAAGACAGTTTTCTAAACCCGGTATATATGCAACAGTCGGAATTCCTGCTCATCCAGGACGATCTCCTGAGACAGCGTGTGATCAGACACTACCACATGGGACATGCTAAGATGCGGCACACAGATATCCTTCATATACTTGATATCTTCCTTTGTCAGTTCCTTCTCATAGTCAAAGCGCCTCCATTCATCGAGGACGCTTCCGTAGTGCCGGCTGACCCTGCGGGTCTTGACGGCGTATTCCGCACCCTCCTTAAGTCCGCACAACTCCAGATGAAGCGCCAAAGGCGGATTACTCACGACAGCTACATCCATATTCTGGGCCGAAATTGCTTCTTCCTCTTTGAGAAAATAGCCAATATGAAAGGAAACCAGATTGCAGCACAGCACTTGGAAGCTGTCCGGATTCTTCATAGTCACAATCATGTTTGGACTGCTGTACAAAACCGTTCCCTGAAGTTCCTCAAGGAACTGCAAGGCATAGTAGATTGGCTTACGGATCCCATCGACGGAAATAATGCCTCCGCAGCCGCTTAAGATAGTCTTCGTATCGTAGTAGCTGCTGACCCAATCCGAGGCCACCCAGATGCTGATAAGCCGGGCATATCGCATCATTTCAGACGCTTTGTTGCACAGCCATGTTCCTCTCATACAGCTGTCATTAAGCGTATTTCGGTTCGAAAGGAACAGATTCCAGTCAGAAATATAGATGGGAATCTCCTTCCCGGTGATTCTCACAATAAGGCCGTGAAGCATTTTCAGATGGCGGATCTCAAAGTCCGGGTCCGGATTACGGACAAAGGCACCTCCTTCCTCGTCGGGCTGATAGGGAAACAGCAGTGCCGAAACAAAATCAGGCAGGCATCCGTCCTCTGCGCAGCGCTCGAGAAATGATTCGATTTCATTTCCGGAACTGTTGGGAATACCCACAGGTCCGCCTACTTTTGCCTCGGGGACAATGGAACGGAGCGTCCGGTAAGCGAATTCATAGACATTTATGTAGTCATACTCCGAGTCCTCATAGTAGACTCCGTTCCCTCGAAAGGTAGGATCCATACAGAAGTCAAAGATCCAACGGCTGATCTCTTCTGCTCCGTAACGGAAAACCAGATGCCGGATAAAATCTTCAAAGAGGGCCTCCCAAGCCTCCCGGCTCCGGAAGGAGACGCCCACTTCCTCAGAGAGAATCGTGCCTTTTTTCGTGCCGATAATTACCTCCGGCCTGCTTCCGAAATCAAAGTATACCGCCAGTTTGTTTTCCACCAGTACATCCAGTACGGTGTCAACCATACTGTAATTATAGGAGCCGATGGAACTTCCGTCCGTGATCCTGAGATCCTTGGCAAAGACGGACCAGATCTTGACGTGGGTCATCCGCAGATCCTTTGCCAGCTGAAGCATGTGGGCCTGCACGTTCGCCTTGGTCAGAAGGGACAGGGAGGCCATATTGAGCACGGTTCTGAAGGGATTGAAAAGCACGCTCCCTTCCCTGATCTGCACGCTGATACGTGTACTCGAAGATACGTCCTGGTTCCTCCTGGGAAAATTGCTGAAATATTTTTCCAGAGCTTTGCGCAGTTCATCCCTCTCACTTATCACAGCGCTGTCCTTTTCCGACTTTTCCTTCCGGTATTCTCCGGGACTCATTCCATAGCAGTCGTGAAACAGCTTAGAGAAGACAGAGGGACTGGAGAAGCCCGCGTCCATGGCAATCCTGGTGATGCTTTTTCCACTGCTTTCCAGCTCGGATACCGCATGTGCCAGACGGACGCGATTCATGTACTCTGCATAGTAAAAGCCAGTATGCCTTTTAAAAAATCGGGAGAGTGTGGACGTCGAGGTGTACATCGTCTTCGCAAGCTCACTCAGGCTATAATTGTCGCTGTAATGGGAATTCACAAAGGCAGTAATGGTCTGCAGTTTCTCGGAGTCCGAGAGGCGGCCGGGATTCTTCATATCGGAAGACCCGAGGCCCGTATCGCAATGGAGGAACAGTATATCGAGCAGCTCATAGAGGATGCTCATCTTCCTGCAGCGGTTTCTACCGTCTTCGAAGAGTTCGAAATAGATCAGCTCACGGAAAATCTCACGGATGTCCTGATAAGGCCGTCTGGGGATGTCAATTGAGTTCAGCGTAAAAACCACGGCACGTCCCCTGGAGACCGACGTGATGAGGGAGTAATCGATGTTGACTTCACACAGGAGGCTTCCCTCGCCGCTGGACAAAGTGTAAGGCTCCATGCCATTGACCAGGATAATGTCCTCCTGTTTCATCTCATAGACTGTCCCGCGAAGGGTCAGGCTCGCACTTCCCAGGGAGACATAGAAGATCTGGAGAGGAATCGACAGGTATTCTGAGCGATTTACTTTCTGAAGAATCTGAATTCCAAAATAAGCTGCACCGGACATGTACATCCTCCATAAACCATAAAACTATCGGCAGAATGCAATCAACTGTGCTTGGAAATACCGCAGCTTGTGGCTGCAACTCCGATATTCGTACCTGAAATCCACATGATAGTTTTTTGGCCCTTCTTGAAATAATTTAATATAAAGAATTATACTATGAAAACAGGCAGTTCGGAATAAATAAAAACAGCCACCTCATAATGCAAAGTATGCAGATAATACAAGATTTTAGGCAAAGAAAAATCCCAAAGATCCTTTATTCTCAAGGTTCTTCGGGACTTACATAACCGTAGCGAGGGGGGGACTTGAAGCCCCTACACCTCAAAGAAAGCTTGATTTTTCAGGGCCGCAGCAGTGCCATTTTTCAAAAGTATGCAGCAAGTATGCAAACTAAGCGGGAAATCAAGGCTCTTGTCCATTTCGCCGTT
>CACZQS010000173.1 GCA_902783325.1 uncultured Lachnospiraceae bacterium | reverse complement strand
GAGGAGGATGAGGAGGATTATGATGATCTGTTCGTGACGATTCTTACCTTCACCCCCTTAACACCGGAAATGACGGACCCTGTAGAAGAGCATCTGAACGAAATCACCCGGGAAGAGATCGGCGCCAATGTGAACTTTGAATGGCTGGATGCCGGTGCTTATCTGACTACTGTGCCGGTGATGCTGCAGGCCAGCGAGCCGATTGATCTCATGATGTTTACCCCGATTCCGGCTGCCAGTTACGGGACCTTCATGAGCCAGGGACAGCTCAGTGATATCACGGATATTCTGCCCGAATACGCGCCGGATGTCACGGAGATGATGGGCGATTATCTGAAGGCCACTTCCCGCGACGGAAGAATCTATGGTGTCGGCAACCTTCTGTGTCTTGCCAGCACGCTTTCCATCGACATGCGCAAGGATGTCCTGGAAGAGGCCGGTGTTCTGGAGCAGGCCCAGAATATGCAGAACTGGGATGACGTCGAGGAAGTCATGAAGGCGGCTGTGGAAACATCCGGAATCAATGGCTTTGTCAGCCTTGACGATCTGGGCGATGTTCTCACGATGGCGCCGTTCCTGGTCGGAAGCGGCGACCTTTCCGACGCCGAGTGGGTGGACAGCTGCGGCGACACTTATTACTTCACTTATGTGGATCCGGAAGACGACAAGGTGAAGTGCTACTTCGAAAATGAAAAGTGGGTTCAGCAGATAGAGCTTGCGCGCAAATTCTACAATGAGGGACTCATTTACAAGGATGCCGCGACGGCTCAGGATACAGGCGTGACCCTCATCAGAAGCGACGTCGGCCTGGCTCAGGTTTCCCCGAAAGAGCTGGAGCCGGAAGTCCAGTTCTTCAGCAGTACCGGCTATGAAGACGTAAACACACCGCTCGTCACCTGCGATGTTTCTACCGCATCCTTCCAGAAATTCGGATATGCGGTGCCTGTGACATCGGAGAATCCCGAAAAGGCACTTGAACTCCTCAACCTGATGTGGACGAATCAGGAATTCATGGATACGCTTGCATGGGGAATCCAGGATGTGGACTGGGTTCTGAATGAAGACGGCATGGGTGATTATCCCGAAGGCAAGGACAGCAATTCTGTCTATCACCTCCAGGACTTCATGCTCGGCAACTGCCTCCAGGTCACTCCGTGGGTCGGCGAGGACAAGGACATCCGTGAGCACGCCCGTGAAGCGAATGCTAATCTGGCAACGTCCAAGTATCTCGGCTTCTGTGTTGACTCTACTCCTGTCTCGCAGCAGGTCGCCGCATGCAAATTTGTCTTTGACCAGTATGCACCGACTCTGAATGCCGGATCGGCCGGGGATAATGTGGATGAACTGATAGCAGAATTTGTTGATAAGATGTATGGCGCCGGACTTCAGGAAGTCATTGATGAATATCAGGCTCAGCTTGATGAATTCCTGGCACAGCAGTAACAGCATCTACGCAAAGGATAATAAGAGCAGAGCGGCATTTGTCGCTCTGCTTTGCTGAGGAAACAGAATGAGCATGGATTGCTTAAACTCCATTTTGAGAGGTGAGGTCAATGAAATTCGGAAAAATCGTGCATATCGGTATTGTCGTGCGGGATCTTGAAAAGGCCGTCTCTATTTTTGAAGAACGGCTGGGAATAAAGCCCTTTGAACTGGACAATCCCGAACCGTTTTTCGATACAATGAATGTTTCGGGCGGCCGGGGACTGAAGATCCGGACCGCTACTTACCGCGGAGGGGACTGCGAGATCGAACTTGTGATGCCCACCGGGGAAGGTCTTTATATGGACTGGCTGAATACCCGGGGGCCGGGACTGCACCATATCAAATTTGATTCCGAAGATTCCTACGAAGCAATTGTCGGCACGGCAAGTCAGATCTCGGGCCGGCCGCCTTACCTGGAAGTGCGGCAGCCCGACGGCACTCCTCTTGTAGCATATGCGGATCTGCTCGAGGAGGCAGGGCTTCTTCTGGAAGTGAATTCCTGATAAAGAGGCTGCCTTAAGAAAGCGACAGATCATTTAGTGCAGATAAAGGAGTTGTAACAGCAATGATGAGAAGAATAGCGGGATTTGTTGTTTCTCTCGCCCTTTGCATGGCCGGATGGATTCCTGCCGGGGCGGAGGCAGATGAACTGCCGGAATGGGGTATTTACGTATACATGTGCGGAAGTGACCTCGAGTCGGTGAACGGTTCCGCATCAGCAGACCTGTTCGAGATGCTTGATGCCGAATTGTCGGAAGACGTCACCATAGTCGTTGAGACGGGCGGAGCCAGTGAGTGGCAGAATGAATTTGTGGATCCGGCTTATCTGGAGCGGTATGTCATCAGCGCATCGGATGCCGCCTGTGTTGATCAGCAGCCTCTTTCGAGCATGGGTGACCCCGAGACCTTTGCGGAATTCCTTACATTCTGCACGGAACAGTACCCGGCAAAGAAGCAGGCCGTCATATTGTGGGATCACGGCGGCGGCAGCATCGAGGGTGCCGCTTACGACGAGCTCTATGATTACGAAGGTCTGAGCATCGCCGAGATGAAAGAAGCCTTCGGGCAGGCATTCGGCAACAGTTCACAGAGAGTCCCGCTGGAGATGGTCGGATTCGACGCATGCCTGATGGCTACGATCGAGACGGCAGATATGCTGCAGGGCTATGCCGGTTACATGGTGGCCAGTGAGGAAATGGAGCCCGGCTGCGGCTGGAATTACGGATCCTTCCTGAACCGGCTCTCGGAAGACACGTCCATATCCGGAAATGAGCTGGGGGAACTGATCTGTGACAGCTATCTTGACGGATGTAAGGATTATGGGGATTATGAGGACTGCACATTGTCGGTCGTGGATGTAGCCGCCGCCAAAGAACTGGTGGATGCCTATGATCTCATGGGAACAGAAGCGCTGCTTGGCGCATGTGAGGACTCTTCCTATCCGGCCAGATTCGGAAGAGGCGCCGAGAGTGCGGAAAATTACGGGCTCAATACGGAGAGCGGAGGGTATTCCGGCATGGTGGACCTGGGAGATCTGGCCGTGCAGAATCAGGACCTGATTCCGGAATCGTATGAGGGTGTGATAGACGCACTGAATAACTGCGTTCTGTATACGGTCAGCGGAACCTATAAGACGAATGCCACCGGCATTTCCTGTTACTATGCGCTGGACGGCAATGCGGAGGATCTGGAAAGCTATACGGAAGTCTGTGCCAGTGACAGCTTCTGCGCCTATTATGACTACATGCTCACCGGCGAACTGGAGGAAGACCTGCAGGAATATATCTCTGAAATCCTGGGATATGAGGGAACTTTCGTGCAGCCCGACACCATTTCCACGACAGGGGTTCAGAAAGAAGATCTCCCCGTCACAATCGATGAGGACGGTTATGCGGTGCTGAAGCTGGATGAGCAGACCGTCAGCGGCATAAGTGACATCTGTTTTGACCTGGTGATCTACGATGAGGATGAAGACATCCTGATCTATCTCGGATCGGACAATGACATGGAAGGAGACTATGAGACCGGAGTCTTTCGCGATAACTTCCGGGGTGTCTGGGGCTGCCTCGACGGATGCCTGTGCCATATGGAGGTAAGCTATGCCTGCGACGACTACACATTTTACAGCATCCCCATCCTTCTCAACGGAGAGGAGTACTGCCTGAAAGTCGTCTATGATTACGGTGACAAAGAATACCATATCCTCGGCGCAAGCAAGGGGATTGAGGACAACGGGATGGCGGACAAGAATACCATGCAGCTGAAACCCGGAGATAAGGTGACCACCATACACTACGTCTCTTCCATCAGCGGCGATGAAGAGCCGGAAAAGATGGAGATGGACGAGATCACAGTGACGGAAGATACGGCATTTACGGAGGAAGAAATCGGAGACGGTCAGTACCTGATGATGTTCTGCTTAAAGGACGTACAGTGTGAGACGCTCTATTCACAGGCGGTGAACATCACGATCGAGAACGGGCAGATGAGTGTGGATGAAGAGGCAATATGAGTTTATAGTTCTAAGAGAGGGGAAGGCAAATCATGAAAGCTTTGATAATCTATTACACGCAGTCGGGCAACACGCAGATGGTGGCCAGAGAGATCGGAAAGGGGATCAAAAGCACCGGAGCGGAAGTGAAGCTCGTCCGGCTTAAAGATGCTTCCTACGAGATGATGGAGGAGTATGATCTCATCGGATTCGGATCGCCGGTCTGGAAGGCGGATACGCCGAACATGCACCATTTTATTGATAAGATGCCGCAGCAGAACGGAAAGCACTGTTTTGCCTTCAACACTCACGGGACGCTGCCTCACCTCTATTTCCCGATTGTGATCCCGAATCTGAAGTCCCGCGGACTTCTTCCCATCGGGTATAAGGGCTGGTACGGGGACGTCTATATGCCGGGCATGCCGAAGCCGTATTACACGGCCGGACATCCCGACGAGATCGATCTCAAGGAAGCGTTTGAGTTCGGAGCGGAGATGGCGGCAAACAGCGCGAAGGTCCGCGAAGGCGATGTCTCCTGCATCTATCCGGATCCCGAGCTGAATGACAAAGTGTTCGAACAGGCCATGATCTGTTCCAATATGCTTCTTTGTCCCACGAACCCGCAGGCGGCATTTTACAGGAATCCTGAAAAATGTCACTATCCCGATTGCCATGTGTGCATGGATAACTGTATGATGGGATATATCGACCTGTCCGCTGATCCGCCTGTATTCGGGAACAGAGGCTTCCAGTGCGATGACTGCCATGAGTGCTCCTACTGCTTTATGATCTGCCCGTTCGGGGCGGTAGAGAACACGGACCCGGGCCAGTTCGAGAGGGAAAAAAGTGTCCGGCACACCAACTTTGAAGTTATGCTGGACAGGGATGAAGCGGAGGGAACATTCAGGAGGCTGATACCGGTCGACCAGGTCGGATTTGACACCCCTTATGTGTTCTGGCATCCTGAACATCCGTACCTGAAGGTGCCGAAGGAAGACAATGAGATCTGATAAGTTTCCGTCATGACTGTTTTGGAGGAACTATGATCACAAATGACAAGGGAATCGTTGAATTAAAACATCTGATACTGAGGGAGATTCTCCGCGAGGCATGGTACAAGAAGGAGCTGACCGGGGAGAATATAGAAAAACTCACTTACAGGATCAGTCCGGGACCGAAGCCGGAGTACCGCTGCTGTATCTATAAAGAGCGGGAGATCATTCGGGGACGGATCCGTCTGGCAATAGGAAAGGATCCGGATGTCGGTAATCCGTCGAATAATGTAGTGGCTGTCATCCCGGCCGCCTGTGACGACTGCCCGATCCAGGAATACATGGTAACGGACGTGTGCCGCTTCTGCCTCGGAAAGGCATGCCTCAACGCGTGCAAATTCGGGGCGGTCTATCCCGGGACAAACCGCATGCACATCAATGCCGATAAATGCAAGTCCTGCGGAATGTGCGCAAAATCCTGCCCCTTCGAAGCAATTGTACATCTGGAGAGACCCTGTAAAAAATCCTGTCCTGCCGGTGCGATTTCTTATGATGAAAGCGGGATCTGCAAGATCGACGACGAGAAGTGCGTGCAGTGCGGACACTGCATTCACAGCTGCCCCTTCGGGGCCATCGGTTCAAAGATCTATGCGCTCGAAGTGATCAAGGCGATCAAGCACGGCAGGCGTGTGATCGCGATGTGTGCTCCGGCAACTGAAGGTCAGTTCGGGAAAGACATCGGCATGGCTGCCGTCAGGGAAGCTCTTAAAAAAGCCGGCTTTGCGGACATGGTGGAAGTGGGGCTCGGCGGTGACATGACGGCTGCCTATGAGGCAAAAGAGTGGATCGAAGCGAAAAAAGAGGGCCGCAAAATGACGACTTCCTGCTGCCCGGCCTTTATCTCGCTGCTTCAGAAGCAGTTCCCGGAACAATATGAAAACAACATCTCTTCGACCGTCTCTCCCATGGTGGCGGTGTCAAGATACCTGAAATCGCAGGATCCGGAGTGTGTGACTGTTTTTATCGGACCATGTATCGCAAAAAAGGGAGAAACTCTGAATGAGAGTATCAAAGACCGCCCGGACTACGCACTGACTTACGGTGAAATGGTGGCTCTTCTCGATTCAAAAGATATAGAGCTGGAAGCAGTGAAAGAGGATTACCAGGAAGCCTCGCTGTTCGGCAAGCAATTTGCCGGAAGCGGCGGCGTCGCCAATGCCGTATTGGAAGTCATGAAGGAAATGGGGGAAGACGTCTCCGACGTCAGTCTTATGAAGTGTGCGGGAGGAGCTGAGTGCAGAAAGGCACTGACCCTTCTGAAAACCGGTAAACTGAAAGAAGATTTTATAGAAGGCATGATGTGTCAGGGGGGCTGTATCGGAGGTCCTTCCAAGCATCAGGTGGAAACAACGGTTTCACGCAACAGGCAGGAACTGTTATCGGGAGCTGACGGCAGAACGATACTTGAAAACCTGGCGGCTTACCCGATGGACTCCTTCTCGATGTATCGGGACGGTCATATGGAGCAGTAAAACCGAAAAGAATCTGAAAAGTGCGGTGCAGGACATCTGAGTTTTT
>CACZQS010000172.1 GCA_902783325.1 uncultured Lachnospiraceae bacterium | reverse complement strand
TTATGCGGAGAAGATGCGGAAAGAAGTTGAAGCAAAAGACGCGAGGCTTCAGAAAGATCTGAAAGGCTGACTTTAAGCAGAAAGGATACTGCGGTTATGGATTATAAGAGTTCCGGTGTTGACATAGAGGCGGGGTACCGCTCGGTCGAGCTCATGAAGGAACATGTTTCGAGGACTTTCCGTCCGGAAGTGCTCGGGGGCTTAGGCGGCTTCTCGGGCGCATTTTCATTATCCGGATACCGGGGGATGGACAGGCCGACGCTTCTTTCCGGCACGGACGGAGTGGGAACCAAACTGAAAGTGGCATTTGCCATGGACAGACATGACACGGTCGGGATCGACTGTGTCGCGATGTGCGTCAACGACGTGATCTGTGCGGGCGGCGAGCCGCTGTTCTTCCTGGATTATATAGCGTGCGGAAAGAACAACCCTGAGCGCATCGCACAGATCGTGAAGGGTGTGTCAGAGGGCTGCATGAGGGCCGGGGCCGCACTTATCGGGGGAGAGACGGCGGAGATGCCCGGATTTTACCCGGAGGACGAATACGACCTGGCCGGTTTTGCGGTCGGGATCGTCGACGAGAAGGACATCATCACCGGGGAGGAACTCCGCGACGGGGATGTGCTGATCGGGATGGAGAGCTCCGGCATTCATTCCAACGGATTTTCCCTGGTGAGGAAGATCTTCGACATCACCCCGGAATCCCTCGGGACTTATGACGAGAAGCTGGGGATGACGCTCGGGGATGCACTTCTCATGCCGACAAAGATTTATGTCAGACCCATGAGAGCCCTGAAGGAAGCGGGCGTCGTGCTCCGCGCGTGCAGCCACATCACCGGAGGCGGCTTTTATGAAAATGTCCCCCGCATGCTGAGGGAGGGGACAAGGGCCGTGATCGAAAAGAGCAGCTATCAGGTTCCGGTGCTCTTCCGCATGATGGCGGAGAAGGGCTCCGTGGACGAGCAGGTGATGTACAACACCTACAATATGGGAATCGGGATGATGCTCGCCGTGGATGAAAAGGATGCGGACACGGCGATCGAAGTGATCACGAGAAGCGGGGAGACCGCTCACAAGGTGGGACGCATCGTCAGCGGAGGGAAGGGGATCGACCTGATCCCGTAAGAGCAGGAAAGGTGGAAACGGTTATGACGGAAAAGGGCCCGATGCGCGTGGCTGTGCTGGTGTCCGGAGGCGGAACCAATCTGCAGGCGATCCTTGACGCGGTGGATCAGGGCAGGATCCGAAACACGGAGATTGCTGCGGTGATTAGCAATAACAAGGATGCCTATGCTCTGGAAAGAGCGCGCAGGCACGGCATTTATGCCGTCACCATAGCCCCTTCCGGGTATGAATCCCGCGCATCTTACGGTGCGGCTCTCAAAGAGGAGATCGACCGTCTTCACACGGATCTCATCGTTCTCGCCGGATTTCTCGTGCAGGTCCCGAAAGAGATTGTGGAAGCGTATTCCAACAGGATCATCAATATTCATCCGGCGCTCATCCCTTCTTTTTCCGGGAAAGGGTATTACGGGCTCCATGTCCATGAGGCCGCGTTGAAGCGGGGCGTCAAGGTCAGCGGGGCTACGGTGCATTTTGTCGATGCGAATCTCGACGAAGGCCCGATTATCCTGCAGCAGAGCGTCGCTGTGGAGGAAGGCGATACGCCGGAGACACTGCAGCGGCGGATTATGGAACAGGCCGAGTGGAAGATCCTTCCGAAGGCAATCGACCTGATCGCGGCAGGCAGGGTGAGCGTGGATGGCAGGAATCACGTGATCATCAGGGAATGATCACAGATTTTTAAGGATAGTATGAGGTGGAAGCATGAAGGTATTGATCGTGGGAAGCGGCGGACGCGAACATGCGCTCGCGGTATCTGTGAAAAAGAACCCGGCGGTGGAGAAGATCTACTGCGCACCGGGAAATGCCGGCATCGCTTCCGTCGCGGAGTGCGTCGCGATCGGAGCCATGGAATTTGACCGTCTTGCGGCATTTGCCAAAGAACATGATGTGGATCTGACGATCGTGGGGATGGATGACCCGCTTGTCGGCGGCATCGTGGATGTCTTTGAAGCGCAGGGGCTAAGAGTGTTCGGACCACGGAAAAATGCCGCGATCCTCGAGGGATCCAAGGCATTTGCCAAGGATCTCATGAAAAAGTACTCTATCCCGACGGCCTCCTATACGACCGTCTCCGATCCGGCGAAGGCCTATGCCTTTTTAGAGCGCGCTTCCTATCCGATCGTGCTCAAAGCGGACGGCCTTGCCCTCGGAAAAGGAGTCCTGATCTGTGAGACGAGGCAGGAGGCGGAGACCGGCGTCAAGGAGATCATGGAGGACAGGAAGTTCGGAGACGCCGGGAACCAGATGGTCATCGAGGAGTTTCTCACCGGCAGGGAGATCTCCGTCCTTTCGTTTACAGACGGTAAGACGATCCGCACGATGGCTTCCGCGATGGATCACAAGCGCGCCGGAGACGGCGATACCGGGCCCAATACCGGCGGTATGGGCAATTTCTCGCCGAGTCCCTTCTATACGGAAGAGATTCATCAGTACTGCTGTGACCATATCTATCAGGCGACGGTGGACGCGATGGCGGCCGAGGGCCGCCCGTTTACCGGAGTGATCTTCTTCGGACTGATTCTGACAAAGGACGGGCCGAAGGTGCTTGAATTCAACGCGAGATTCGGGGACCCGGAGGCCCAGGTGGTCCTGCCGCGCATGAAGACGGATCTTGTGGAGGTGGCGGAGGCCTGCATTGACGGGAGGCTTGAGGAGACAGAGCTTGCATTCACTGAGGATGCCTGCCTGTGCGTGGTCCTCGCGTCAGACGGCTACCCTGTCCGTTACGAGAAGGGGTTTCCGATCAGGGGGCTGGAGACATTTGACGGGAAGACGGACGAAATGGTGTTCCACTCGGGGACGAAATTCGGTGAGCACGGAGAGATCCTGACAAATGGCGGCCGCGTTCTCGCCGTGACCGCGCTCGCTCCGACTCTGAAGGAGGCCAGGGAGAAAGCGTACCGGGCCGCGGAGAGGGTGACATTTTCCAATAAATACATGCGCCATGATATCGGGCACGCGATCGATGAGGTCTGAGAGAACGGAACTGAAAAAGTAATGCACGGGCAGAGAAAATGTGGTACACTTTCAGATAATCAGAGACAATAATTGCCACAAAAGTAAAAGTAAGATATGGAGGAAAAACATGGATAAGTATGTATGTGATGTCTGCGGCTATGAATATGATCCGGAAGCCGGCGATCCCGATAACGGAATTGCGCCGGGAACGGCATGGGAAGATGTCCCGGAAGACTGGGTATGCCCGGTCTGCAGCGTTGGCAAGGATCAGTTCAGCAAGGCATGAGGATCAGAACCATAAGATTATGAGAGCGGCAGACTGCATAAAGGCGTGCAGTCTGCTTTGTTCATTATACTCGCTAACGGAATGAGCTGCCGATTGGCAGCACAGGTAACAGATAAAGATGAAGAACTATACAGACGAGGCAAATACGGCCATCGAGCTGGCAATCCGTTCCGCGGTCTATCACCAGCAGGCCTATACCGGGACGGAGCATCTCCTCGTGGGCCTCATTAAAGAGAATACCGGCACGGCGGCACTCGTTCTTAACGAGGCGGGTGTGTCGGTGGAGCGGCTCGAGAACCTGATCGACAGGCTGATCGCCCCGCAGGGCGGCACGGCCGTTGAGGACAGACCCGGATTTTCTCCGAGACTGAAAGCGGTCATCCATGAAGCGGAGCGGTACGCGGAGGAACTGCGGGCGGACAAGACAGGGACAGAACACCTGCTCCTTGCCATGCTCGGCGACAAGGAGTGCGTCGGAACAAGGCTGCTTCACACGATGGGAGTGGATATCCGGAAGCTGAGCACAGATACGGCGTCTGCGATGGGCGCGTCCGGGGACTTTGCGGAGAAGGAGATGAAGGCTCTGACCGCAGCCGCCGACGCGGCAGGAAGCACCCCCATGCTGGATCAGTACAGCAGGGATCTCACGATGCTGGCCGCAAAGGGCAAGCTGGACCCGGTAGTCGGGAGGGAGAAGGAAATCCTGCGCGTGATGCAGATCCTGAGCAGAAGAACCAAGAACAATCCCTGCCTGATCGGAGAACCCGGAGTGGGCAAAACCGCGATCGTGGAAGG
>CACZQS010000171.1 GCA_902783325.1 uncultured Lachnospiraceae bacterium | reverse complement strand
TAACACAATGCATATATTGTGAAAACAGCTCCCTCATCACAGGAACTGTTCTTCGAATTCTTCCACGGAAACCGGCTTGGCAAAAAGATATCCCTGGAAGAGCCGGCAGCCCATCTGTGACAGAATCTGAAACTGCTCCTTTGTCTCAACGCCTTCAACTATGGACTCCAGTCCCAGTTCGACCATCATATTGACCATATTGCGAAGGATTGTTGTTGTCCGCGACCGGTCATCCTGAATGTTCTTAAGAAACATCATATCGATCTTGATAAGATCGACGGGCGTGTCATTGAGCATATTCAGGGATGAATATCCGCTTCCGAAATCGTCCATCTCCACCACGAAGCCGGCCTCTCGCAGTCTTTGTATGATTTCCAGTTTTTCGGCGCTGTCATTCATCATGACCGTTTCGGTTATTTCAATCCTCAGACGCGAAGCGGGAATCCCGTATTCCGCGACTATACGATTGAATTCCTGACAGACGTCCAGGAAGTAGAAATCCTTTGGTGAGACATTGACGGAAATGAAGAGATCCTCTCTTCCCATCTTCTCCCACCTCTTCAGGATTTCGGAAGCGCAGCGCCACATATACCGGTCGACGTCCGCAATCATCCCGTTGTCCTCGATCACCGGAATGAACCGTGCCGGAGGCAGGAATCCTCTTTCGGGATGAATCCAGCGAACCAGGGCCTCCGCGCCCTTCACGTTTCCATCCCGGTCAACAATTGCCTGCAGGTAAGGGCGGATCTGCTTAAGAGAGATTGCATCAGGCAGTTCAAGGGCAATATTCTGATCCCGGAGCGCTTTCTCACGCATCGCATTGTCGAAGAGAGCAATGTGCTTCCTATAGTCTGACTTGATCGTCTGAAGTGCGATCTTTGCGCGGTCAAACATTACGGATACATCTATATTGCGGTCTGTCACCTCATAAACGCCTTCGTGAACGACAACCCTGTGTGTGACAGAGTCTTTTTCAATCATGAGCGAAGAAGTGAATTTCTCTGCAAGAACCGGATTGAATTCCCCTCCGGAAAAGCAGGCTCCGAACGTATCCCCTCCAAGCCGGCCATACAGCGAGCCGGGAGGCAGCTTGCTCTTAAGATCATTCGCAACTGCCTGCAGCGCGTAATCTCCAAAGTCCTGACCGAACACATCATTGACGAACTTGAAGTTGTTCAGATCCATGTATGCGATATAAAACGTCTGCCCGGGATTTGCATCTATTCTTTCCCGGATTCTCTCAAACAGATGTTTTTTCGTATAAATCCCGGTAAGAGGATCATGATTCGCGATGTAACGCTCCCTCTGCAGGGCAAGCTCGTTCTCCGTCTCATCCTGCACGCTCAGGACAAAGCCGAGCACTTTTTTCCCCGTGTCAAAAACGGTGTGCTTTGCCAGATCATAATAGCGCTCCCCCACTGTCTGGCGGCATCTGAATTCACTCTTTTCAAACTCCAGATTCGGGAACATCTCGTTGATCCGGTCCACATAATGCCCGAAATCGTCTGTTTTTCCGCCGAGGAGCCGCATTCCATGTTCATCTGCCCAGACACATTTTCCGTCCCTGTCAAAGAAAAACAGGCCATCCGTCAGCCCTGACGCCACGTCAGAGAGCAGATGGTCAAGAAGACGCATGGGTCTGTAATAAAGGGAAAAATAGAATACGAGAATGCCGTATACGCCATAGGCTATCACGGACCCCTTTACAGGCGTGCGGGAAAAAAGGTAGAAGACCTCCCATGCCCCCACAAACAGAAGCAGAAGGAACATGATGGAATACTTTTCCCAATAGATTCTTGAACCCGTGATCATTTTGACAAGCAGGATTACAAGGACTGCAGCCATGATCGCGTAGACCAGTATCAGATGCAGGTTTCTTCCAAGATATGATTTTACGTTAAAATACGGCGCACCATATGCCATCATCGGGTCCGGTGCAAATGCATGACCGAAGAAGGGATTGCACAGGAACTGTACAATATCCACAATGATACAGACAATAAGAATCCTGCGGCATGTTTTATTCCAGGACAAGCCGCAGTACTGCAAAGTAAAATCAAGTAAACAGAAGATCGCGATATCAATACCGGCGGCATACAGGTACCGGCCGAAAAGAGAAAGGCCCTCCGTATGAGCAACGATAATGATAAGATTGCCGATCACCGGCGGCAGCAAAGAAATAAGAAAATTCGTAACCTTAGGAGCAATTTCCCTGTCCGAATGACTTGAGATATATGCACAGTACACAAGTGCCGCAGCGACAACAGCAATCACTGCTGCAATAGCATTTCTCATGGGATCATCCTCTTGCCTTCACGTAGAAGATTGTAAAACACGCAAACACACTTAGGATTATAACACAAAATATTGTCCTGCTGATACAGAAATTTTGTTACTATTCATGGATGATCCCATCGTTTTCACAGTAAATCCTAATCGGACCAGGGAAACCACCGTCTCGCCATGCCGAACATATTGTTTATCATCTGCTGGTGCATGTGGCACATGATATCGAAATTTCCAAAAAGCATATTGTTGAAATCCAAAATCGGTGACCCCGATTTAATGTTTCGAATGAATCTGCTGCCCGGTGCATTGCTTTTGATATCGGCGGAAATGCCGTCAATAACCTGTTCGACGACGTCCCCCGATTCATCCTCGAAGGGAGTCAGAGTGAAATCCGACAGCTGATCCTGCGCGCGCACCGGCTCCACTGTGTATATATCGCCGGAGACCCGGCCCTGGCTCAGCTGATACAAGTCGATCTTGCCGTTGGTGTTCCGGGGAAGCTCCTCCGTGAGCATAACCCGGCTGGGAATGTCATCCTCCGGCAATGTCTTCTCCCCGATGAACACCCGGCGGAGAGCCTCAAGGACGACGTCCTTCGGCTCGCCGGCCCCATCCAGGGTTTCGACACACAGCATGGGGATGGTGTCGTGCTGTATCTTATAGTACACCGGCACAATGGCGCAGCTCTCGATATCCTCCAGCCGGGAAAACTCCGTCTCCACTCTGCCGGACTCATACTTTCTGCCCTCCTCGCGCATGAAGAAGCGGTTGGCGCGGCCCAGATAGGTGATCCGCCCGTCCGGATCCATGCGCACCAGATCGTTGGTACAGATATAGGGCTTTCGGTCGATCATCTCGACCTTGATGAAGTCCTTCCCGTCGAGTTTTGGCGTAGCCATGGACGGGGCGGTCAGGTAGAGCACGCCTTCGCCGCCCTCGCCCCCGGGCGAAAAGTAGCGGGCCTTGTCTTCGTCGTAGAGCCGGACGGTGATCCCCGGCAATGCGTAACCGATCGATTCGTCGTCCAGATCCGGTGAAGAGAGGCAGCAGGCGCCGCCAAGCTCCGACAGACCGTAACCGTTCAGAATCGTCACGTTTTTGCCGCCGTGGGCCTCAATGAAGTTGTGGTAACGTTTCTTGTCTGCCGCCGATACCGACGTGCCCCCAAGCGCCACGAACTTCAGACTGGAAAAGTCAAAGTCCGTATCCTCGGGCATCTCCATCCAGCGCTCGAACATATAGCTGGCGCTGAACAGGAACGAGATGCGATAGGCCGAAACAGCCTTGTAGAACCTGGGATTCAGAAATCCCAGCGGGATGGCGGTCAACGTCGCGTCCATGGCAAAGGCCAGATGGACCTGGTTGATGATACCGTAGGAGTTGCTGAGATCCAGCATGGTCGCGGTTACCAGATGGTCATAGGGCAGGGATATATCCTTCAGCATCATGAAGCTCTGTGCCACCGCGTTCAGAGCTCCGTCCGACATCGGCACAGGCTTCCCGGTCCCGCTCGTGGTCCCGGTGGTGTGAATAATGAATGCGGTTTCGTCAGTCTCCTTCTGGGAGTACCGTACCGGATGGCTGCCGAAGGTCGCCAGAAGCGTCTCCATACAAATCGGGCGGAAGAACGCCTTCAGGGAAGCGTACTTGACCTCCTGGGCCGCCGTCATCCCGGGAATTGCGGCAGCACCTGCCATGGAAACGTGCATGATGAGCACATTGCGAAGTCCCAGCTCCTTCCGCTTGAGAAGAAGCTCCCTTACCAGATCCGGCTGAGCCAGGTCATCCGTGATGATGAAGTCTGTCAGCTTCTCCTGGAGGATGGTCTCCTCGATTCTGGTAAAGTTAAAGGCCGACCAGGAGGCCACCAGGGAAACCTGCGCGCCCACCATATTGAGACCATAGAATGCAAAAATGACTTCTGAGCATGTGGAACCAAGAACGCCGACACGGGAATTCTGTTCCTCCGTCATATCCAGTGCGGTAAAAACCGAGGCGTAACGCTCCCATTCCCGGAACATTCTTCCATACGTGTACTTTCTGTTTCCGTCAATAACCGCCAGCTTGTTCAAATCACTGCTGTTCAGGCTGCACAGTTCCCGAAGGTACTTCCATGCTCTTTGTTCCTTCTTTACCTTCCGCTTTTCTGCCGTCACATCGAAGATACTTGCTGTTCCCATAGAGCCTCCTTAGATTTCTAATCGCTGAC